>NZ_JAYGIG010000001.1:0-190041 GCF_034932105.1 Leptothoe sp. PORK10 BA2
ATGTTCTGCCGTATTCGCGGTTACCTATCCACTCTACGCAAACAGGGGCATAACGTTCTGGATGCCCTCATGGGATTGTTCTCTGGAAACCCTATAACTCTCCTACCCCAGCCTGAGTAGTTACAAATTAAGTGAGAAACCTATATCCGGATAAAATAGAAAAAAATTGAGAAACCTATATCCGGACAAAATAAAAAAATAAATGAAAACCCTATAAAAACAAAAAAGAGGTTAAATTCCGCCATCTCTGACCTTTTTTCCCAATAAATTCCCTTTTTCAGGTTAGGTTATTGTGCATTAAGGTTATATTTTTTGGCAATGAAATGAATCAGCTCCCTACTTTTATCGGATTAGCCGCTGCAAGCCTACTAGCATTTTCTGCGTCTCCTGCCTCTGCCGGTCAATTTACGGGCTCCTATGATTTTGGTGGCCCGGCCACAAATGGGGATATTTTCAGGTTTGAGTTTGATGGTACGGTTAATGGCAATTTAATAGAGAACGTATCTAACCTGGGAAATTTTTCTTTGGGTGGGGCTCCCATTTTTGAACCAGACAATCCTGGTTTTGTTGTGGTTCCTACGCCTTCGTCCACTGAAAACACCCTTTCTTTTGATGGGGTTGGTTCTAATTTTCTTGCATTAGTAAACTTAAATCCTAGTGATTTTAGAGGTTTTGGTTTTAGTTTTGGTAGTGGTGAGGCAAAGTTGTCTTTTTCTGAAAATACTGGTGGTTTTTTGGTAGAAAGTTTTGATCCAAACCAGTTTTCGGTTATTGATACCACCACCGCCATTCCTTCGCCAGCCCTACTCCCAGGCCTCATCGGCATGGGCTTCGCCGCCATCCGCAAACGCAATCTAGCCCAGTCCGACGAAGCATAGAAAACGTAGGTGGGGTGAGCTGTGAGAATTTTATAGCCACCCTGATGACGTTGCAGGGTGGCTATCTTTTTGGCCGCTTTCCTAACAGCTCCGCCACCCTCCCCACCAGTATCCTCACCCATCATTCGATCTCTCCTAAACCCAGCACATCGAACCACCACCATAAAAAAGGGAGGATGAACAATACCCACCCTCCCAATAACAAAATTCAATCAACCACTAAACAGCTACTTTCGCCTTAAACATCAGTCGCTCATTCTCCACATCAACCACAATCGTGTCGCCACCCTTGTAGTCGCCTCGCAGAATTCCCTTCGCCAGAGGCGTCTCCAAGTCTCGCTGGATCGCGCGATTCAGCGGGCGGGCCCCATACACCGGGTCATGTCCCGCCTCTGCCACAAAGTCTAAAGCCTCTTCCGATATCGCCAGCCCCAGCTTCTGCTCCGCTAGACGCTTCTCCAAAGCCTTCACCTGCAGTTTCACAATCTCTCGCAGCTGAGACTTCTGCAAACTGTGGAAGATAATCATCTCATCCACCCGGTTCAGAAACTCAGGACGGAAGCTAGAACGCAAGGACTCCATCACCCGATTGCGCATCTCCTCATAGCGACTGTCATCCCCAGCTACATCCAGAATGTACTGGGAGCCGATATTACTAGTCATGATGATCACCGAGTTCTTAAAGTCCACGGTGCGACCTTGGGAGTCAGTCACGCGACCATCATCAAGAATTTGTAGCATGATGTTGAACACATCTGGGTGAGCCTTCTCGATCTCATCGAAGAGAATCACGGAATAGGGACGCCGTCGCAAGGCCTCGGTCAGCTGACCGCCCTCGTCGTACCCCACATACCCCGGAGGCGCACCAATCAACCGAGACACGGCATGTTTTTCCATGTATTCCGACATGTCAATGCGGACAATGGCTTCTTCCGTATCAAACAGATAGCTGGCCAGGGCCTTGGCCAATTCTGTTTTACCCACCCCCGTGGGACCTAAGAAGATAAAACTGGCGGTGGGACGATTGGGGTCGGCCAACCCGGCGCGCGATCGTTGAATGGCATCGGCCACCGCCACCACGGCTTCATCCTGGCCAATCACCCGCTCATGGAGTTCATCTGCCAGGTGCAACAGTTTGGCCATTTCCGACTGCACTAGCTTGCTAATGGGAATGCCGGTCCATTTGGAAATAATCTCGGCAATATCCTCCTCAGTGACTTCTTCCCGCAGCAGCGTATGGCCGCTGGACTGGGATTCGGCCAGCTTTTTCTCTGCCTGGGAAACTTGTTCCTGGAGCTCGGTGAGTTTACCGTACTTGAGTTCGGCAGCTCGGTTATAGTCGTAGTCTCGCTCCGCTTGGGCCACTTCAATATTGACCCGATCAATCTCTTCCTTAATCACCTGGATTTGATCGATGCCATCTTTTTCTGACTGCCATTGGGCATTGAGGGTGCTTTGTTCCTCTTTTAGATTGGCCAGTTCCCGCTCTAGGCGATCCAGACGCTCAACCGACCCCGCATCGGTTTCATTCTTGAGAGAGAGGCGTTCCATCTCTAGCTGCAAAATCTTGCGGTCGACCTCGTCTAGCTCTTCTGGCTTGGAGGTGATCTCCATTTTTAGTTTGGCCGCCGCTTCATCCATCAAGTCAATGGCCTTGTCGGGCAAAAAGCGATCGCTAATGTAGCGAGTTGACAAAGTCGCCGCCGCCACTAACGCATTGTCCGCAATGGTGACACCATGGTGCAGCTCATAGCGTTCCTTGAGACCCCGCAGAATGGAAATGGTATCGGGGACCGTGGGTTGATCAACATAGACCTGCTGAAACCGACGCTCTAGGGCAGCATCTTTTTCTATATATTGCCGGTACTCGTCTAGGGTGGTGGCCCCAATGCAGCGCAGTTCGCCCCGGGCTAGCATGGGCTTGAGCAGGTTGCCCGCATCCATGGCCCCCTGGGTAGCTCCAGCACCGACCACAGTGTGAATTTCGTCAATAAATAGTACGATCTGCCCTCGGGAGTCGGTGACTTCTTTGAGAACGGCTTTTAGTCGTTCTTCAAATTCACCCCGATATTTGGCTCCGGCAATTAGGGCGCCCATATCTAGGGCAATCAGTTTGCGATCGCGCAGCGACTGGGGCACATCATTATTAATAATCCGCTGGGCCATGCCCTCAGCAATGGCCGTTTTACCCACCCCCGGCTCACCGATCAGGACCGGGTTATTCTTGGTCCGGCGGGACAAAATCTGAATCGTACGGCGGATTTCGTCGTCTCGACCGATCACCGGATCCAGCCGTCCCTCCCGCGCATATTCAGTCAGGTCACGGCCATATTTCTCTAGCGCTTCGTATTTACCTTCAGGGTTTTGATCTGTCACCTTTTGATGGCCTCGTACATTTTCAACAGCGGTCTTCAGCTGCTTGGCGTTGATCTTCGCCTCCCGCAGCAGGGCTTTCCCAAAGCGATCATCCTCTGGATAGCCCAGCACCAAATGCTCAATGGAAATGTAATCGTCGTCAAAATCTTTGCGAAATGCTTCAGCGCGGTCTAGCAGAGTATTCAGAGAACGCCCTAAATATACGGTGTCGCTCTGCCCTTTGATCTGGGGTTGCTTACGCAAAAATGCTTGGGTGGCGCTGCGCAGGTCCCCCACGGAAGCCCCCGCCTTTTGCAAAATCCGACTGGCCAACCCATCTTCGTCTAACAGAGCCAGCATCAGATGTTCAGTTTCAATCTGCTGGTGTTGCCACTGTTTGGCTAGATCGGTGGTGGTTGCGATCGCAGCCCAGGCCCGTTCCGTAAACTGATTTGGATTTGATGGTTGCATAAGCCCAGCCTCCCGTTGCATGTGCGCTTGCATGTGCGCCTGTTTGCATTCTAGGCACAGACCCACCCATGGGGTGATCGGTGTTCCCCCTAACAGAAGGTGGGTATTGCCGCCCATGGGGCCACATACCTAGCCCACAAAACTTCAAAAGTTATATAAGGTCACTAAAAATAGTGTCATCTTACCCGTAACGGCTAAGGGCAAGCGGGTATGTTACAAATAGGGGCTGATGGGCTGCAGCCAAGATTTCTAAGATTCTAAGATTCTTAAGTGGATCGAGTGGATCGATCGATGGAAATCTGTATCTTGAAAAGATGAGTGTTGACTAGCTAGACGTTTTGCCAAACCTTCCCCCACGAGAGACTGGGCCGCTGCATTCTGCGCTGCGTCAGACGCTATATTCCACCTACTGCGAGCAGCAACCGCTACGACGGATCTCGCGGACATTTTCGCCGCTCGAATTTCTGCGTTTTCTCAGTTATATCAACATCCGCACCGTCAAATCCGTAGTGCGATCCACGCTCCAGCGCCGCCTGCCCAGTTTAGCCTCCGAAATGGCCTACAATGCCATGCTGGGCTTGTTTCCTGGCATCCTAGCCCTGCTGACAGCCATTGGTCTAGTCAACTCCCTAAAAAATACCTTCACTCGGCTGGCCATGAACCTGGGAGAGATTGCCCCAGGAGCCGTGAACGATCTGATCCAAAATTTCGCCAATGAAGTCAGCGCCGGGGAAAACAAAGGCCTATTTTCCATCAGTTTTGTTATTTCCCTGTGGGCCTCCTCCGGAGCCATCAGCGCCGCCATGCGGGCCCTAGACGAAATCCATCAGATTCCTGTCGAACAGCGACGACCCTTTTGGAAAGCCCGACTGCTCTCCATCGGTCTCACCATTGGCACCATCATGCTGCTGATGATCGCCTCCTACCTCGTCTTTATTAGCGCCGGGGTGATCAAACTCGTAGCCCAACAGAGTGGAGGCAGCGTTGGCGTTTGGGTGCTGCGAATTTGGGAATTGCTCACTTGGCCGCTGGCCCTGGGCATTGTGTCGTCCGCCTTTGCCTTTGTCTATCGGTTTGGTCCCAGCCGCTGGACTCGGGGCAAACCCCTGATGCCAGGGGCCGTCCTCGCCGCCCTATCCTGGGCGCTATTATCTGCCTCATTTCGCCTCTATGTGGCCCAATTTGGCAACTACAACAAGGTTTACGGTGCCATTGGTACGGTAATTATTTTGCTGCTGTGGTTATTTCTCACCTCCCTGGTCATGCTGATCGGCGACCAACTGAATGTCACCGTCGGCGAACTGATGATCCACAGCCCGCGCGTGCCCCTAAGCAGACCCAAACGGAAAGGCTCCCAACCGGGGCCTAACCCCTCTAGCAAACTACCTAGCCTAGATAAATCCACCATCAACAAAGATAAACACCGTTAGGGTGAGCCATATCCCCCATCCCATGGCTGTCCCCACCGCCAACAGCCATGGCCTGCCCACCCGCCAAAATTCAAGCCAATATTTCCACAACATCTCCCACCTGCACTATCCCCTCACCCTGGGCGATTAAATTTTGACCAAACCAAATCGCATGGTCCCAACGCCGATAGGTGGCTAAGGTCTTCAAAGGCTCCTTTCCCTGTTCCCCCGTCGATTGCTCTACCCCTGGCACAGAGCAACGGGAGCAGGCTTTAGCTACATCAAAGACGATGTTGCCAATTTTAATGTGCCGCCAGGTATCCTCGGCAAAGGCATCACAGCCCTTCACCACCAAGTTGGGGCGAAACCGGTTCATGGGCACCGACTGCGCCAAACGTCCGTTGAGATCCGCCAGGGACGCTTCTGAAATGAGCAGAAACGGATAGGCATCGGCAAAGCTATTGGGCAAATCAAAACGGCCATGGTCCACAGGACGATGGGTACTCTCCGGCATATACACCAGCTGACAGCCCACCCCCAAAAAATCACTCAGCCACTGGGCGGCCTCATCCCCCATGGAACAGGCCATGCAGTCATCGCCCCACACATCCACGGCCACCATCGCCCCAGGTGTGGGCACCAGCGGCAGCTCCAGGGCAGGGATGTGATGGTTAGCAATAGTCAGCCGTAGGGTCTCTCCGACAGAAACCTGAATCAGGGCCATTTGGGGAAATTTACGCTGGGTCAGAAATTGGCCGTTGCGATCGCACACCATCCAACGCCGATCGTGCATCAGTCCCCGGGCCGTTACCAGGGACTGGTCTAACGTAATCCCCGCCGCCGATTTAATCGGATAGGTATGCAAGCCGCTCAGGGTGATCAAAGCCATCACAATTCTCCTAAGGACGGTTATCCCGCCAAGGATACCCCTGGTTCAACCGTCGTAAAATTATCTATAACATTAGGATAGGCCGACAAAATTGACCCACAGCAGCGCCATGGATAAGCTCTATGCAATGGAAGACGCCCAACGGATTTTGCAACTTGCGATCGCGCAGGAAACCGAATCGGGTGAACTCTCCCGCCAACAGCTGCTAGAAATCGCCGAAGAACTCAACATCAGCCCCGCCACCTTAAAAACAGCTGAGCAAGAGTGGCAGATCATGAAAGGACAAGCCGAAGACCACCGTCTTTTCCAACAGCAGCGTAGACAGAAACTCCAAAGTCAGCTCGTGCGCTATGGCATTGTCATCAGCTTTTTAGTCTTAATCGATGCCGTCACCGTCGGTGGCACCGTCCTCGGTCACCTCGGATTTTCCCTCTACGTTGCCCTGTTCTGGGGCCTGGGCCTATCGCTCAAAGCCTGGCGTACGCTACAAACCTCAGGGGAACGCTATGACCGCGACCTGAACAAATGGCGACGCAAGCGCACAGTACAACAGACTCTCAACGGTGTGGTCAATCGTTTTTTAGGCTCTGCCTAGCCGCTCCATCTAAACGAAAATCCTAGACAAAAATCCAACCCACTAGCTGCCACGGCGTTGTCCATCGGGCCCAGCTCCAGCCTGGTCGTTTTCCCGTCGGTCTGGCAACGGGCTTAAAACTCGGGCTTAAAACTCGTGCTAAAACCGAGTTCAAGGCCGAGTTTTAAGCTGACATAAAGTTTTAATCAAGTTATTTGTGGCCGATCACAACAGACAAAAACTGTTACAAAGCCTACAACCAACGCAGGTCAACGCCAGTCATCGTCAAAAAAGTAATCTCACCAAAGCTAGAAGCATCAACGGTCAGGCTATTTTTTATAAACTTTCCTTGTAGATGCCAAAATCAGTTGCACTTCTTGGACAATCCTGCAATGATATGAGACACAAGGTTGGTTGTGTGTTCCCTTGGTTTCACTAAATAGCTGCGGATATGATTGATTTAGCTCTCTCATACCCGCAGCTATTTAGCTTTAAAATAGTCCTGCGCCAGCCCATGGAAAAATTGCCACCGGATAGCCCAGCGAACCCGCCACCCCCCCAGCGCCGCTTTATTCAAGTTTGCCAATATCGCAGCTGTCAACGGTTTGACTCAGACGCCGTACTCACTGCCTTAAAACAGTACGCTAGCCCTGACCTCATGGTGGCTGCCAGTGCTTGCCTCGGCCAGTGCGGCTCAGGCCCCACCGTCAGAGTTGTCCCAGACAATGTTTGGTACTGCCGGGTCCGCCCCAACGACGCCGATGAAATCTGTGCTCAGCATATTGAACAAGGCAAGCCCGTTCAACGGCTGTTACATCCTCGATTCCATCCCGATTACAACCGACTAATGCAGCGCTTAGCATCCCTAGGGGAAACCGTATAATTCACCCACCAACCCCTCCCTTTCCCCTTTTCATCCCATTGCCCAAATAAATATACATTCCCCACTGGAGAACCGGAGTATACTAAGAGGGTTGCAGCTACAACGCCCTGTGGAACTCTCCTGCAAAAGTGAATACGCCCTCCTAGCCCTGGTGGAACTTAGCCTGAGCTACGCCAAGGGTGAACCCTTGCAAATTCGCCAAATCGCCACCCAGCAAAATATTCCCGATCGCTATCTCGAACAGCTATTGGCCACCCTCCGTCGTGGCGGGTTTGTGAAAAGCCAACGCGGCGCCAAGGGGGGATACTTGCTCGCCCAAGCCCCGTGGAATGTCATGCTGCTGGACATTGTGAATTGTATCGAAGGTCTAGAAAATAAGGACAATGGGAGCGATGCTGTACTGACAACGGAGCGACAGGTTGTTCGGGGGGTATGGCAAGAGGTCCAGGAAGCAGCTAGAACTGTGCTGTCTGCCCATACCCTGCAAGACCTAGTGGATCAGTGCAATGCTAAGCACCAAGTAGATTTGATGTATTACATTTAGCGCATCGGGGAATGGCTAGCCATGCGGATCGCCCAAAACATTACTGAACTAGTGGGTCGCACCCCCTTAGTTCAACTTAATCGCATTCCTCAACATGAGGGCTGCGTAGCTCAACTTGTCCTCAAACTGGAGGGCATGAATCCCTCCGCTTCAGTCAAGGACAGAATTGGCGTCAATATGATTGCCACCGCCGAAGCCGCTGGCCAAATCGAGCCGGGTAAAACCACCCTGGTGGAGCCCACCTCCGGCAATACGGGCATTGCCCTGGCGATGGTATCAGCGGCCAAAGGCTATCGATTGATTTTGACCATGCCAGAAACCATGAGCGCCGAGCGTCGGGCCATGCTGCGGGCCTACGGGGCTGAGTTAGAGCTCACCCCTGGGCATGAGGGCATGGCGGGCTGCATTCAGCGGGCTCAGCAGATTGTAGAATCCATCCCCAATGCCTACATGCTGCAGCAGTTTCGCAACCCGGCCAATCCAGACATCCATCGTCGCACCACGGCCACAGAAATCTGGCAGGACACCGATGGACAGGTGGACTTTTTAGTATCAGGAGTGGGCACTGGCGGCACCATTACCGGCATTAGTGAGGTGCTCAAACGCCACAAAACCACGTTTAAAACCATTGCCGTCGAACCCGCCAACAGCCAGGTGCTCACCGGGGGCAAGCCAGGCCCCCATAAAATTCAAGGCATTGGGGCTGGCTTTGTGCCGGAGGTACTCCAGGTAAACCTGATTGATGAAGTAATCGCCGTCAGTGACGAGGATGCGATTTCTTTTGGCCGCCGTCTGGCCAAGGAAGAAGGGATTCTATCGGGAATTTCTAGTGGTGCAGCCCTATGTGCGGCCATTGAGGTGGGTCGTCGGCCTGAAAACGCAGGCAAATTAATCGTGGTGATTCAACCTAGCTTTGGGGAGCGCTATCTGAGTACCCCCCTATTTCAAGATCCGTCCCTAACGTCCCTAGCCGACCCCCATTAGGGATTCCATCCAAAGCAATCACAGCTACGCCAGCACACCTGCCAAGCCAACCAGCACAGCCACCTCCACCCACTCAACCAGAGCACCATAGGTATCTCCGGTGTGGCCCCCTAGCCGCTGGTTCAGCCAGTGCGCCACCCACCAAGAACTGATCACCCCTAGAGCCACCGCTGTCAGTCCAGCCCACCAGGGCAGCCACCCCAGAGCTACTGTCAACGCCGTCCACCCCATCAGACCCATCAGCCAGGGCAATGTGTGCCAGCGGGAGGGCAGGGCCTGTTTGTGAAATGCGCCTTTACCCTCTGGTTTGAGATAGGCATAGCTACCGATGGCCCATTGCTGTCCCCAACGGCCCCAAGCAGCGGCGGATAAAAGGGCAAACCAGCGATGGTGGGTCATGGCTGCCAAGGCTGTGGTTTTGAGCAGGACAATAGCGATCGCAACCATCACCCCAAAGGCCCCAGAACGACTGTCCGCCATCACCCCCAACCGTCGCCCAGGGTCTTGCACCGCTAACCCATCCGCCGTATCCATCGCCCCATCCAAATGCAGCCCTCCGGTCAGCCATACCCCGACTAAAACAACCAAAGTACTCCGCAATAAAGGGGGCAACCCCAGCCCCAAGAGCCCATCCACCCCGGTCAACAGCCCCCCCAAAGCCAGGCCCACGCCGGGGGCTAACCAGGCAATTTTGTCAAATGCCACCGGCCATGCTGGGGGTAAGGGTAAGCAGGAATAGAACAAAAAAGCTCCATTTAACAAAGCCCACTGCCGATGAATAGCCTGGCAAACAGCCTGAATCCACAGCCCCATACGATAGCCCCATACAGTGCCTCAAAAATACCTAGAATGCCTCAAAAAGCATAACAGCAGTGCATTTGAGGAATTTACTCAGCTCAAAAAACCTAGACAAACATACCTAGAGCAATTAATGATCAGTATTCTGGCCGAAGGCAGTACGAATTTCTGCTGAAATAATTATGAAGACAAGCAGCAATAACCCAGGAAAAAGATTATTTTCACCTTGGACGTTCCAAATAATCAGATTTCATCTATCTTGAATATAGATCGCCTAAGCCTCGGTGTTTTACGGGCCCACTGCTGACTTTAAGCGCCCATCTACCGATCCTGTTATGAGTTATAAACCTTCAAGAAATTCTCTCCCAGCCCCCTGCCTTGTCGATACGGGCACCATCATCAACAAGAAAGATATGGTGCGCATTCTTCAGCATGTGGGACGTGTCCGGTATATCCATTTTCAAGAAGAACAAGTCCTTAAACAGGGCGAAGGATATGTAGTTGAGGTGTTTAACGATCCTCAGCAGTCAACCATTGTGGCCAATAGCAGCCTTTATCTCAACGTCACCAGCTTTGATTACATGGAAATGGATCAGACAGACAGTAATCAGCCCTGTTTCGATCTGGTTCAAGACAATCGCCGCCTGCGCATCCTGCCCTTATCCAACCCCCTGACGGAACGTAGCAGCTGTGGCCTCAATGACGCCACCCTAGAGGCCATGTTAGTGGAAACCCTCACCGCCAGATGGGATGCCTGTTTGGACGATGAAAGTAATCATTTTCCTCACTAGTCGGGTTGTGCCCGCTGTCCCAAATCGAGTAGGGTTTCTTCACAACCGCACCTTGAGGACAGCGCTAACCGTTGGCTATTAAGCATTTCACCTTTGAACACCAAGCATCCTGCTCCCACACTCAGGCTAGAGCAGGCACGTTTCACACCCCCCATGGTCCAGTCCATACGCCACGGTTCATGCCCGTGGGTACACTGGCTAATGTCAAAACCGTAACTCCCGCTCAGCTGCATGACACCGGGGCCCAGATGGTGCTAGCCAACACCTACCACCTACATCTGCAGCCCGGCGAAGATTTAGTGGCCGAAGCGGGGGGCCTGCATAAATTTATGGCCTGGCCTGGCCCAATGCTGACTGACTCCGGAGGCTTTCAGGTATTTAGCCTGAGTAACATGCGCACCATTGCCGAAGAGGGGGTTACCTTTCGCTCCCCCCGAGATGGTCGGATCATCCACATGGGCCCCGAAGAATCCATCCGCATCCAAAATCAGCTGGGGGCAGATGTCGTTATGGCCTTTGATGAGTGCCCCCCCTACCCAGCGACCCGGGAGGCAGTGGAGGCTGCAACTCAACGCACCTACCGCTGGCTCAAGCGCTGCATCAACACCCACCAGCGGAGCGACCAAGCATTATTTGGCATCGTGCAAGGGGGCGTTCACCTGGATTTACGCCAGGCGGCTGCCGAGCAGTTAGTTCAGCTTGATCTGCCCGGTTATGCCATCGGCGGTGTCAGTGTTGGCGAACCCCCTGAACTGATTGAAAAAATTGTTCAGGCCACCACTCCCCTCCTGCCCCCAGATAAACCCCGCTACCTAATGGGGGTGGGGACTTATCGTGAAATGGCCCAAGCCATTGCCGCTGGTATGGATCTGTTTGACTGCGTCATTCCCACTCGATTTGCCCGCCACGGAGCAGCCCTGGTACAAGGGGAACGCTGGAATCTCAAAAATTCAAAATTTCGCCGAGACCTCAAACCCTTAGATGAAACCTGTCCCTGCTATACCTGCCAAAACTTTACCCGCGCCTATCTGTGCCATCTCATCCATGCCCACGAACTCCTGGCCTACACCCTCATATCCATCCACAACATCACCGAGCTAATTCGCTTCACCCAGGCCATTCGTGAAGCAATTTTACAAGATCAGTTTGCCGCAAAATTTCAAGCCTGGCTAGAGCCCTCTAGCAATAACGGTTAGAAAGGATTTCAACAAAGCTTAGACAGACCCACATCATGTTAAGATGTGAGTCAATTATTGAAGCAAACTATCGCAAACGTAGAGAGGTTTTCATGGACGCGGTCCTACTGTTAGCTAAACTCCCCGAAGCTTATCAAGCATTTGCTCCTCTGGTAGATATTTTGCCTATCCTACCAGTCTTTTTCTTGTTGCTGGCCTTTGTTTGGCAGGCTTCCGTTGGCTTCCGTTAAGGTGGCGGTTATCTAAACTGTTATCTGACATGAAAGACCTCCTAGGGTCGCCCGTTGTCGAACGTAAATTGGCTTTTTAGGTTAACTAAAGTTGTCTTTTGCGATCGCACCCTCAACACACTCACTAAACCAATTTCATAACAAAAAGGAAGCACCCTGTAATCGGGATGCTTCCTTTTTGTTATGTCTGTTAGCTGATAACTGAGGAACCTATAAATTCAACCAGGAGCTGGTTCAGCAGGAGGTGGCAATCACTGGAGTCAGCGCGGTGACACCCCTGTCTAGACACCCCTGCCTAAAGGGTCATGTGGGTGTACTTATGCTGTTTAACATTATCTTCAGCAGTGACATTGTGGGAAGCATTCAAAATGCGCTTCTTTTCCGTCGTAAAGTTCATCTCAGAAAATTCCTGGCCATGGGGAACCATATCCTGAATTTCGGCCTTAGTTTGATAGGTTCTGGCAGCAGCCAAGGCCCGTTCGACAAAATCCTCACAAAACTGAACATCCGCCGCCAACGGTATATGGGCTGATGACGGCTGATCATCTTTAACCACCTCCCCCAGCCGCAGACTATAAAGGGTTTTATAGGACGTCGGCACCCCTTTAAGCAGCGCTTCAAAATAGGCAGACGGCACCGGCTCTAGCACTTTGACCGGCAACACCTCACCGTCCTGTTTTGTAAAGCAATGGGCGACACCAACAATTACGTAGTCGCTGTCTGATAGCGCAGCTGGCACAGAAGAAAAAGTCATAATTGCCTGGAACGATTTTGATAGCTTTACCAGACCCAATCCTAACGCCCTAAAGCTAGGGACAGATGATTATGGCTGAATCCGTCATAAAACCCCATGAGCCTTAATGTTTGGCAATCCTGAACTAGATACATCAGCCCACACCAAAAAATTTAGGCGGTGACTGAACCCAGGCAAAACCAATCAATCAATAGAGATAGTTTGTGGCCCTTTGCCAGCGTTGTCGTCGTCGTTGCTACTGCTAGAAACATCAGCCCCTTGATTCTCCAGCCAGCTTTTAACGGGGTCATCCGCCAAGTTCAGCTTTAGCAGACCGGAGGCAAACCCACCGAAAAAGGCCAAAGGCTGCCCTAAAATCTCCTGCACCAGGGGTGTCAGCTCGTCGAGAAACATAAGATTAACAGACTGTTACAAAATACCTTAGTTATCCTAACGCGGTGATGGAAAAACCGGGGCACAATCACCGGAAATGCTTAAGACTGTAAATGTGTTCTAAAACAATAGCTACCGGAGACCTCGGCGACCGCTGGGATAGATCGTATTCCAGTTCGTTTTGGCCTCCGTCAACTGCCGATCAGTCAGCTTAGCCCCAGTCAAATCAGCCCCACACAAGTTCGCCCCCTTGAGATTTGCTCCGGTAAAATTACAGCGGGCCAGGTTTGCCCCCCGCAGATCGCAATTTTCCACATTGGCCTCCCCAAGGTAGGCATTGGGTAATTTGGCATTTTTAAAATTGCATTGGCGTAAATCTGCTTTACTCAGATTCACATTAGTTAAATCAGCCCCTTGTAAGTTACAGCCCGCCAGCTGAGCCCCGGCAAAACTGGCGCCGCTCAGGGCCATCCGCTGTAAGTTAAGCCGAGCTAGAGGCTGCATCGAAAAATCACGATGTCCCCGACGGTAAGCATTATGTAACGCTTCGGGGGTGATTTTTTTGCCATTTCCAGAAAACGGGCCGGACTGACTAGAACTACTGGATAGTAAATTGCCGGAGGGTCGCCGGGGCGACACTGGGGAAGGTTTCGTATGCTGACGTCGCTCCCGGCGAGCCCGAATAGCGGCCGCCATCCGAGCCGATGGAGATACCCCCTCCTGGGAATCGTCTAACCCTAATACTGCCGCCGTATCATCACTGTTAAACAATGGCTGGCTGGAGGGCTCCACATCCTTCGGCACAGTCGTCGGAATCGCCATATTTTGGGCCAGACTATTTAGGTAGGGCTCTAAATCCAGATCCCTGAGAATCGCATCAGCAGAGCTATATCGATGCCGCACCGATATTTCCAACATTTTGCTCAAGACCCCCGCAAAGTGATCGCTCACCTTGACGTGCTGCTGCCATAGGATTTCCCCAGATTGAGGATCGTAGGACATTTCCTTGGGGGATTTGGCCGTTAGCAAATAGAGGCAGGTGACCCCAATGGCATAAATGTCACTGGCATAGACCGGCCGCATGGCCATTTGCTCAGGTGGCGCATATCCGGGTGTGCCCACGGCATAAGCCGTTAAGGCCGTATGCCCGGATTCTTCAGTAGATTTGACCGGATTGACTTTATCTTTAACTGCACCAAAATCAATCAGCACCAATCGCTTATCGGCATCGCGGCGAATCAGATTAGCGGGTTTGATATCTCGATGAATAACTTGATTGCGGTGAATGTACTGCATCACTGGCAGCACTTCGCTCAAAAATTGCTTTGTCCCCGCCTCACTAAACGCGCCTCGGGTTTTGACCTCTTTTTGCAGGGTGGCTCCGTGGATGTATTCCTGGACCAGAAAAAAGTCTGTCCCGGCTTCAAAATAATCCAGCAGACGCGGCAACTGAGGATGATTGCCAATTTTTCCCAGGATCTTAGCTTCCCGAGCAAATAGATCCCGTGCCATTTGCATCACATGGGGAGATTCCGCCGTTGGATGCAGCTGCTTGATCACACAGGGAGGACAACCGGGTAACCCCTCGTCATGGGCCAAAAATGTAGTGCCGAAACCGCCCTTGCCTAATGCGCCACTGACACGATAGCGATCGCGCAGCAATAGGTCCGCTCCACAAGCCAAACATTGTCTGGCCGTAGACGGATTTTTAGGGCTAGGACAATCTGATTTAATGCAGTAGGTCATGTAGCTTTAGCCACCCTGCTCACATATCTATGACTGGGGCTAGATTTAACTATGGCAAGACATTTCAAAACGATTGGGCAGGAAACGACCCTTCACCATCAATCCATCCAAAATAAAAGCGATTGAAACTCGCGCTGTAATATTCAATTACTTTGCAATCCTCAGCCATCAGACATTAGTGATGGAATAGGTACGATTCTTCTAATAGCTTAATTTTATTCCGTCCCAATGCTAAATATTTCCCAGATTGGTCCTCACAGGATGCGCATCAGCCTCAAAGCAATATTGCTGATCGGACGATGATATTTAAATTTATTTATTATCTTTATTATCTTATCCAATAATCTGTGTGGTCATTAGCAATTTAAGAATTGACACCTTTCCAAGCCAAAGGATTGAGCCTAGCTTGAGCAATTGATGGAGAGATTCTCTGAACCTAAAACGACGCGCTCAAACAAACGGATGACCATGACTGAATTGAGCGGATAATATTGATCGATTAACCGGACACTGGTCATCTTTCTTTCAGTTCCAAGCATCCCGAGGTTCAGCAACGGCCACGGATTAAAGCGAAGCTTCAACGGTAGAATAATTTCGGTCTTTTGCTAATTACTACCCTTTTAACCCAGGCTCCATGCGCATTTCTGTCAACTGGCTCAAAGAATTTGTCGATCCACAGTTAACACCTGAGGCCATTGGTGACGCCTTAACCATGGCTGGGTTTGAAGTGGAAGATATGGAGGAACGTCACAGCTGGGCGGATGGTGTAGTCGTGGGTCGGGTGATCGATCGGCAGCCCCACCCCGATGCGGACAAACTCAGCGTATGTACCGTTGATATTGGGGCGGAAGAACCCTCCACCATTGTCTGTGGGGCCGCCAATGTGAGGGCGGATATTTTTGTCGCCGTGGCGCAGGTGGGCACCTACTTACCCCAGGTGGACTTGAAGATTAAGCCCCGTAAGGTGCGGGGTGTGCTTTCGGCGGGCATGATTTGCTCCCTAGCAGAGCTGGGTTTAGGCAAGGATGCAGCAGGTATTCACATTTTTGAGCAGCCTGATTTGCAGCTTGGACAGGATGTTCGGCCTTTACTGGGACTCAATGACACCATCTTGGACCTATCCTCCACCGCCAATCGAGCCGATGCCCTGAGTATGGTGGGCATTGCCCGTGAGGTGGCGGCGATTACGGGGGCCAAGCTAACATTGCCGATGACCGATGGGGCTGCCCCTGGGAAAGCCCAGGGGCGGGTTGCGATCGCCCTGTCAGATCCTAAAGCCTGTCCCATTTACATTGGCACCATCCTAGAGCAGGTGACCATTGGGCCATCCCCCGCCTGGCTCCAGCAGCGCCTAGAAGCCGCAGGCACCCGCTCCATCAACAACGTGGTGGACATTACTAACTATGTGCTGCTGGAATGGGGGCAACCGCTCCATGCCTTCGATTTAGATCGGCTGAGCCAGGGGGCTAACACCACCGTCAGCGTCAGGTTTGGTCAGCCTGGCGAAACCCTCCGGACCCTGGATGGCCAAGACCGCACCCTCAAGGCGGAAACCCTAGCTATCACCGCCAATGATGTCCCCGTTGCCTTGGCGGGGGTGATGGGTGGGGCAGAGTCGGAAGTCCATGGCGGCACCCAAAATGTCTTTCTAGAGGCAGCCTTTTTTGATTCGGCGGTGATTCGGCGCTCGGCCCGGAGCCAAGGATTACGCACCGAAGCCTCGGCTCGCTACGAGCGAGGGGTCAATCCGGCAGAGCTATCACTGGCAGCAAATCGCGCCATCCAGCTCATGGTGGAACTGGCCGATGCCAAGGTCACCCACCAGCAGGATGAACGTACCGAGGTGGGTAAAATCACCCCCATGCGCCAGGTGGGTCTACGGCTGGAACGGGTGCGCCACATCCTGGGTAACTATGTTGCCGACGACGGCATCCCAACGGCCCTGGCTGCAGCGGATGTGGAAGATACCCTGACTCGCCTGGGGTGTAGTTTGGCCGCCGAGGGGGACGGGGTGTGGACGGTGACCGTGCCCGCCTATCGCTATCGCGATTTAGAGCGGGAGATTGACCTGATCGAAGAAGTCGCTCGTCTCTTTGGCTATAACCGGTTTGATCATACCCTGCCCCAACAGACCGCCCGAGGACAGCTCTCGCCAGAGGCGGCCTTGGCCCGACAGGTCAGGTATGCCTTTCGCGGTGCCGGTCTGACGGAGGTGTTGCACTACTCTTTGACTAATCCAGGCCCCCAAAAAGTGGTGCTGGAAAACCCCCTCTTTACTGAGTATTCTGCTCTGCGCTCCGACCTACTGACAGGCTTAATTGACGGCTTTCAGTTCAATTTAGAACAGGGCAATGGTCCCTTGAATGCCTTTGAAATGGGTCATATCTTCGTCAATGAAGCCGGTGAGCTGAATGAGTATGAACGGGTGGGGGGTATTTTGGGAGGCAATGCGGCCCAGGGCCAATGGAGCGGACGCACCGCCCCCATGTCCTGGTACGAAGCCAAGGGCATCCTCGAAACCGTATTTCAGCAGGTGGGTCTACAGGTAGAGTATCGCGCTGATTCAGCAGACGACCGGCTCCACCCTGGCAGAACCGCCTCCCTGTGGGTGCGGGGTCGCACCAGGCTGGGTACCTTTGGCCAACTGCATCCCCGGCTGCGCCAAGAACGGGACCTGCCGGAGGAGGTCTATGGCTTTGAACTGGATTGGGATGCGATCGCAACCTGCCTCGGCAGCGACCGATTCCGCGCCCCCATCTTCAAGGGCTATTCCACCTATCCTGGCTCTGACCGTGACATTGCCTTCTATGCCCCGATGGATGTTCCCGTGGCGGATCTAGAAAAGCTCATTGCCCGCACCGGGGGCCAGCTCCTGGAAAAGGTGATTCTGTTTGATCAGTACAAGGGCCAGGGGGTGCCCACTGGCCAGCGGAGCCTGGCCTTTCGCATGTTTTATCGGTCTAGCGATCGCACCCTCACCGATCAGGACATCGACCCCCTCCAGGACAAAATCCGAGCCGCCCTGGAGAAAAGATTCAAAGTTAGTCTGCGCAGTTAAGGTTAGCCGCCGCCGTTAAACAATTTAGCCAGCCGACGGTGGCTCCGGTGGCTGCTCCTCCTGCTTTTCCTTCGGCGGCCCATTAAAGTAAACCTCTAAAATCTCTTTCACCATGGGGGCCGCAAAGGCACCGCCGCCCCCCCCGGAATGCTCCCCAAAGGCCACCACCACCACCTCTGGCTTTTCAAAGGGGGCATAGGCCCCAAACCAGGTGTGGTTTTCAAAGGGCGGTGCTTCCGCCGTACCACTCTTACCGGCAGGGTTGGGAATGGTCGGCACATTGAGCCGGGTACCGGTGCCGCTGGTCACCACCTTCCGCAGCCCCTCTTGAATGACTTTGACCGTAGCTGGCTGCATGCCCACGGATTTTTTCCATTGTTTAGACTCAGCCCCATCCAGCAAAAGGTGGGGAGTAACCAGGTAGCCACCGTTGGCCGCCACCGCAAACATCACCGCCGTTTGCAATGGGGTCACCTGCATAAACCCCTGACCAATGGTCATATTGATCGTATCGCCCAGATACCATTCTTCTCCAAACATCTCCTGCTTCCAAGCCTCATCGGGCACTAGCCCCGGAGACTCCTCGGTGACCAGTTCAATGCCGGTTTTCGCCCCGAGACCATATTTACGCATCCACTCAATTAGGGGTTCATGGCCCATCCTCATGCCCACCTGGTAGAAAAAGGTATCGCTACTCCATTGCAGGGCACCGGCAAAACCCAGGGGACCAAATCCGGCGTTATTCCAATCCCAAAATACAATGCCTCCAGCGTTAATGTTGGGAAAGGTGGACAACACTGTATCGGCAGAAAAAGTGCCCGACTCAATCCCGGCAGTGGTGGTGATGATCTTAAAGGTACTGGCGGGGGGATAGGCCTGGAGGGCACGGTTTAGAAACGGATTGCCACGACTGTTGAGCTGCTCCCACTGGGCCTGGGTAATGCGGGTGGAAAAGATATTAGGGTCAAAGGTGGGGCGGCTGACCATAGCCAAAATAGCCCCATCGCGGGGGTCCATGGCTACAATGGCACCATTTTTCTCCCCCAGGGCCTTTTCCGCCGCCTTTTGCAGCTCCAGATCTAAAGTCAGGCGAATGTTTTGCCCCGCCTCCGGGGGTTTCTCCCCCATGATGCTCAGCACATTGCCCGCACTGTCCACCTCCACCTGTTGGCCCCCCCACACCCCCCGCAGCAATGGCTCAAAGGACTTCTCAGAACCCATTTTGCCAATGATGTCACCGAGGCGATAGTTTTCACCATTATCGGCAAACTCGTCATATTCTTCCTCGTCAATTTCCCCCGTGTAGCCAATCACATGGGCAGCTAAATCCCCATTGGGATAGCTGCGAATGGCTTCTGCTTCCACCCGTACACCGGGCAATTCGGAGGCATATTCTGCTAGGGCGGTGGTTTGGGCGGGGCTGAGGCCGCGTGCGATCGCAATGGACTGGGTGGACTCATAGCCCGCCGATGCAATCCGCTGCTGAATCTCCTCGATGGGGATTTCCAGCAATTGGGCTAGGCGCTGTACCACCTGATCCCGTTGCTCCACCGGCAGGGCAATCGGCCAGATTGATACCGAATGGGACAGACGACTGCCCGCCAAAATCTTGCCATTGCGGTCAAACATCGTGCCCCGAGCCGGTCGTCGAGGGAGTAGCAAAATCCGGTTTTCTTCCGCTAGCTCACGGTTGCGATCTCCCTCCACCAGCTGCAGGTAAAACAACCGGCTGCCAATTCCCCCCAACATGACCAAGGACAGCACAATCATCATGATCATTGACTGGTACTGACGACCAACAGTGCGTCCTCCCTTGTTATCAGCCTGGGATGCGGGATATTGAAAAAAGGCCATGATTGGGGGTGAGAAGGTTCAGCAATTACAGACGGATTAGCATGAGAGGATCAAACTAATATCAGGGTTAGTCTCCAAGCTGTGACCAGTTTAGCCCCTCGGACTAGATTCCCGCAGCAGGTAGAACCGTGACCATGCAATCTAAAACATGTTTCGGTGAACCCTTAGTACTAGATATTATTAATTGGGATTTGGATCAACTCCCCCTAAAATTAATGCAAACGGACCAATCACAAAGGTTGAATCCTATGGCTCAAACCATCTCTTCACCAACGGTAGACACCACCAAGGTATTGGACGTAGAACTCAAAAACATCGTCAAAACCTTTGGTGACGAGACGGCGGTCCAGGGCCTCAACTTACAAATTCAGCAGGGAGAGTTCTTTGGCATTCTCGGCCCCTCAGGCTGTGGTAAAACCACCACCCTCCGCATGATTGCTGGCTTTGAGAACCCCACCTCAGGAGAGCTAACCATCCAGGGACAGTCCATGAATGGCGTCCCCGCCCATCGCCGCTCGGTCAATACCGTGTTCCAGAGCTATGCCCTGTTTAACCACATGAGCGTATGGGACAACGTGGCATTTGGCCTCAAGGTAAAAAAAATCCCCAAGACTGATCTACGCCAGCGGGTGGGGGAAGCCCTCACGTTAGTCCAGATGGAAAGCTTTGCTAAGCGTTACCCCACCCAGCTCTCCGGCGGCCAGAAACAGCGAGTAGCCCTGGCCCGAGCCCTAGTCAATCGCCCCGCTGTGATGCTGTTGGATGAACCCCTGGGGGCCTTGGATTTAAAACTGCGCAAACAGATGCAGGTAGAACTGACGAACCTGCACCAGCGGCTGGGCATCACCTTTATCATGGTGACCCACGACCAGGAAGAAGCCCTATCCCTATCAAATCGCATTGCGGTGATGAAGGATGGGCAGATCGAGCAAGTGGGTTCCCCCAAGGAAATTTACGAGCATCCCAACACCGCCTTTGTGGCTGATTTTATTGGGGATACCAATCTACTATCAGGCCACATTCAGCAGCATCCTGGGACCCTGACCCTAGCTAGCGGACTGCAAATTGAGATTGCCCCCACTCAGTTAAACGATGGCAATCCGGCAGATATCAGCATTCGCCCTGAAAAAATCCAGCTCTTTGCCCAAGCCCAAACAACGCCACCAGGCCACCAGGCCAACCAGCATCAAGGGGAAGTTAAACACACCCTATATACAGGTCCCCATATTCATTGCATTATTGAATTAGCCACTGGGGAACAGTTACGCGTTCTGCAGCCCAACCACATCCGGTATCAACCCGGGGACAAGGTCTATGTGTCCTGGGCCGCTACCGACTGTCAGGTACTGGGGTCCCCCAGCCCCCCGTAATCAGCTCGCATCTACCACCGCCTAAAACGGTTATCACCCAGGGATCTGGCAGAAAGGATCAGCATGAACAAATTGCCATTTCCCAATCGCTTAAGGTCAGAAAGTGGCTTTAAACTATCAATGGTGTTTGCTTAGAGGAGAAAGACTGTGCCCCCCCGCCTATCTCGCAACTCATCGTTGCTAACCAATACATCCCGTCGTCGCTTCTTGCAGGGTTCTGCCGCTGTCCTCGCGGGAGTAAGCCTCTCAAACTGTCGCCGTACCATCGGTGAGGCCGAGACTACGCCCACTAGTGACCCCAAGGCCGCCGCCCCAGCATCGGGCGTCCTACACATTTACACCTGGGCCGACTACACCGACGATGAGCTGGCCGCACAGTTCACCGAGGCCACGGGCATCGAAGTCAAAATCGATGTCTACGATTCGAATGAAACTATGCTGGCCAAGATGCAAGCCGGGGGTGGTGCCAACTACAGTCTGATCTACCCGTCAGATTACATGGTCAGAGAAATGATTGGCCTAGACTTGCTGACAACCTTGGACAAATCTCGGCTCGTGGGCTTCGATAAAATCAGTGAGAAATGGCAAGATCCTGTGTACGATCCTGACAGTGCACACAGTGTTGCTTATAGCTGGGGCACAACAGGGCTGCTCTATAACTCCGAAGTACTGACAACCGCCCCCACCGATTGGGACTATCTCTGGGACAACCGCGATATACTATCTCGCAAAATGACCCTGCTCGATGACGTGCGGGAAACCATGGGAGCCGTGCTGAGTTCCTTGGGCTATTCCTACAACGCCACTGACCCGGCTGAACTCGAGGAGGCTTACCAGAGACTCCTCGAACTCAAACCCTCCCTAGCTTCTTTCAAATCCTTTGGCTGGCAAGACGAGCTGCTTGGCGGTGACTTGTTACTCTCCATGGTCTATTCCGTGGAAGGCATCCCAGTCAGCCTGGAAAATCCCACCTTTCAGTATGTGATTCCAGAAAGTGGGTCATCGGTGTGGACAGATACCATGGTCATTCCCACATCGGCTCCCAATGTGGATGCCGCCTACGAATGGATCAATTTCAATCTGCAGCCCAAGGTATCCCAGGAAACCGTAGAGCGGCTGTTCTTTGCCACCCCCAATAGTGAGGCCATGACCCTACTCTCCCAGGAGCTGTTGGACAACAAAAACCTGTTCCCGCCTGAAGAGTTGCTGGCCAAGTGCGAAGGCATTGGTCCGGTGGGTGAGGCCAGTGCTCTTTACGACGAGTATTGGACTCAGGTCACGAGTGCTTAGAACAGATGGATAAAGGCATTCGATCCACTACGGTCTTCCCCCATCCCTCGATGCTAGCCACCGTTGGCCGCACTTTAAAGGCGAGTATTGGGCCCCTAGGACTCTTGGGCCCAGCGGGAATTTGGCTGTTGCTACTCATGGTGCTGCCCACGTTGCTGATCTCCGAACTCAGCCTGGTGCCAGGGTTGAGGCCGGGGCAGACGATTGAGGGCTATGGCATACTCAACTACCTGAGGATTTTAGAACCGACTTATTTGCAGGTTTTACAACGCTCAGCCACCTTTGCCACGGGCACTACTTTGCTGTGTTTGGCCCTTGGCTTTCCCGTGGCCTATTGGTTGGCCCTGATGGCTCCTAAGCGCTGGCGAAATTTGCTGCTGGTGCTGTTTATTTTGCCTCTGTGGACATCGTCCCTGCTACGGACCTATGCCTGGATTACGCTGCTGCGATCCTCCGGAGTAATTAACTTGGTGTTGACCAGCCTGGGGCTGCCCCCCCAGGGATTGATGAATACGCCCTGGGCCGTCTATATCGGCATGACCTATAGCTTTTTGCCCTATATGGTGCTGATTTTGTACGCCTCCCTGGAGCGGCTCGATCTACAGCTGTTGGAGGCCGCCGCTGACTTGGGGGCAAATCCACGGCTGGCCTTTTGGCGGGTGACTGTGCCCCAAACCTTGCCAGGGATTGCGGCGGGTTGCCTGCTGGTATTTGTTACCAGCTTGGGGGATTTTGTGGTGCCCACCCTCCTGGGGGGCACCAGCAGCATGACCATTTCCCGATTGATCTACAACCAGTTTTTGGGGGTAGCTCGCAACTGGGGCTTTGGTTCGGCCCTGAGTATGGTGCTCATTTTGATGGTGAGCTTGGCGATCGCACTGCTGCTGAAATATGGCGATCGCAACCCCGATATTTATTCATAATTTACCCAGCACTAATATCCACCCAGAATGCCCATGGACCCTGCCCCTAGTCAGACTGAAAATTCATCCCGGAGGCTACGCATTTCATGGCAGGGAGCCCTAAGCCTGTTGATGTACGGATTTATGTACATCCCCATTATCGTTTTGGGTATTTACAGCTTTAATGAATCTCGCTATGGGTCAATTTGGAAAGGGTTTAGCCTCACCTGGTATCGCAAACTTTTGGGGGATGAGCGGCTGTTGTCAGCCCTGGGGGATAGCTTGACAATTGCCATCTGTGCAGTGTCGGTTTCTTCGGTCCTGGGCACCCTGATGGCAGTGGGTCTGGCGAAATATCGGTTCCCCGGCAAGTCGCTCTATGTCGGCATTTCCTATCTACCGCTGATCATTCCAGATATTGCGATCGCAGTCGCTACCCTAGTCTTCCTAGCCTCAGTCGCCATCCCCCTGAGCCTCTGGACCGCCATTGCCGCCCACATGGTCTTCTGCTTAGCCTACATTGCCATTGTGGTGTCTAGCCGTCTCAAGGGTTTAGATCCAAACCTGGAAGAGGCAGCATTAGATCTAGGCGCTACCCCCACCCAGGCCCTGTTAAAAGTATTAATCCCCCAGCTAGCCCCAGCCATTGTGTCAGGCTGTCTGCTCGCCTTTGTACTCAGCATGGACGACCTGTTAATCTCCAGCTTTACCGCCGGTGGAGCCAATCCCCTACCCATTGAAATCTTTAGCCGCGTTAAAACAGGCATCAAACCCGACATCAATGCTCTCAGCGTCTTACTGATCCTGGCATCCGGCTTACTTGCCTCCTGCTCAGAATATTTTCGCTACAAAAGCGAGCGCAGCTAAAGCTTCATTCATCTCGCCCCGATGAACAGCTCACGAGCATCAACTCATTTATGGTTGATGCTCTTTGACGCATTTAGGTAAGATCACTCAAAAAATGTGCCAACGATCACATCTTCAAGACCTCAGAATCACGGCAAAAGCCTTGCCCATAGACCATAGTAGGGATAAGCCATAAACGTTCTCTCCTCTGACTTTATGACTCACTTCCTGTGATTGTTCCTGGAGTAGACATCATGTTAAGCCACCCCCAAACGACTCAATCCTTAGACAGTCTAATGAGTTCGATCCTCAACCACCGTCGGATCACTCGAGAAACGCAGCGCATACTCATGCAATCTCTCCTAGGCAAAAATCAACTCAACCGCCAGGAACAAGAACAGGTTCAAAAAATCTTTGAGGGAATTACCCAGGGACGTTTACGGGTAATCGACTAAACCACCAGACTAATCTACATCCGTGGATGAATCAGCAGCATCCTTAGGCGTATCAACGTCAGGAATAAAATCGGGCCGAGCGGCATCTTCCCAACCGGGTGGACGCTTGGAGTTGTACCAGGCAAGGGAGCCAATGACGACCGCCGCAATAAAGCCCACGACGTATACCAGCTGAAAATAGTACATGGGAACGCCAGATGCACCGACTTCCCCAAAGAAAAATGCCATAAACGAGACTGTCCTGTTTTACTAATGGCTCACCTGGAAGAGTAAGCCCAACATTATTTGAGTGACTTATATAGTACGTGATTTACAGCGTCCTATTCTGCAGGTGGCCCTGAATCTACGGGTGCTGGCGCAGGGGCCACGGGTGCAGGGGCGGGCGCAGGGGCCACGGGTGCAGGGGCGGGCGCAGGAGCCACCGGTTCTGGCGCAGGAGCCACCGGTTCTGGGATAGAAGGAGCCACCGGTTCTGGCGCAACATCAGGAGCGGGAGCAGCAATGGGATCGGGGGAGGGAGCCGGTTCAGAGGGGGCAGAGCCACTACTGTTGGGTTGGGGCTCTGAAAATCGAGGCTCATCAGACCTGGGCTGGGCGGGGGCAGGCTCTGCCGGAGCCGGAGCCGGAGAGGAGCCGGAACTTTCAGGACGGAAGCTAGGTTCTTCCTCCTCAGAGTAGGTTTGGGAACTGCTACCCGCTTTGTCGGCCACAACTTTGCCCGGTTTAACGGGTTTGGCCTTAATGGAGCCTTTTCGACCCGATAGCCTTGGCAACTCTGGAAATCTTTCGACCGGCAAACCTTCGATAAACTGAGATACGAACTTACGCCAGGCATAGGCAGCCGTACTACTAGCCCCTCGGGTGGGGCTACTGTCGTCGTTGCCGAACCATATCCCTACCACCAGCTGAGGGGTAAAGCCAATGAACCACATGTCTCGATTTTTCTCAGAGGTGCCGGTTTTACCAGCCACCTGGCGACCACTAATGTAAGCGTTACTGCCAGTTCCCCCTTCCACCACGCTGCGTAGCATCCAGGCCATAATGGCGGCGGAGTCTGCATCAATTGCCTGCTTGGGTTCATCGGCAAACTCATAAAGCACCTTACCAGAGCGATTGGTAATGCGTTTAATCCCGTGAGCTTCAACATGCTTACCCTTGGCGGCAAAGGTGCCGTAGGCATTGGTGAGTTCTAGCAGGTTGACTTCCGAAGCCCCCAGGGCCAGGGAATAGGCAGGTAGTAAATCTGACTTGATACCCATGCGCTTGGCCATGGCGATAACGGGTTCAAAGCCAACTTCTACTAGCACTTTGACCGCCACAATATTGATCGACGAGGCTAAGGCCTGTCTCAGCTCCACATTGCCCCGATAGTTTTTTCCGTAATTTTCGGGCTCATATCCATCCACCACATAGCGGGCATCCACATAGTTTTGGTAGGGAGAAGTACCACTTGCAATCGCAGTGCTATACACAAAAGCCTTAAATGTCGATCCTGGCTGACGCTGGGCCTGAGTCACCCGGTTGAACTGACTCTCCTCAAAGTCCGTTCCCCCCACCATGGCATGCACATGACCGGTTTTCGGATTCATCGCCACAATCGAGCCCTGCTCAAACCGTTGCCACCCACCGTACTCCTCCAGCACTTCCTCCAGGGTGGTTTCCGCTGCCCGCTGCCACTTAGGCTTCAATGAGGTTTCCACAATCAGTCCCCCCGCCTCAATCTCATCCGCCGAGATCAGTTCCGGCAGCTGCTTTTGCACATAGATGGTGAAGTAGGGAAACTCACTGTACAAAAACTTCGGCTCATTCGGGGTTGTCGCCACATCACTCTGATAGGCCGTACTGGCTTGGGACTCAGAAATGACCCCATTTTCCAGCATCCGACTGATCACCTTATCCCGTTGCACTCGGGCAGCCTCTTCATCCACCAACGGAGAGTAAAGACTAGGTGCCGGTGCCATGCCCGCAATCAGGGCAATTTCTGCTACCGTCAGCTTTTCCACTGACTTGCCAAAGTAGATCCAGGCAGCATCGGCCACACCATAGGCCCCGGCACCCAGATACACCAAATTCAGATAGCGCTCTAGGATCTTTTCCTTACCCAGTTCTTCCTCTAATTTGTTGGCCAGCAGGGCCTCACGAAACTTGCGCTGAAAACTCCGATCCTGATCCAAAAATACAATTCTGGCTAACTGCTGGGTAATCGTACTGGCCCCTTCCACCAGATCACGATTGCGCAGATTGGAATACATGGCCCGGGCAATCCCCTTATAGTCAATGCCCGCATGCTCATAAAAGCGACGATCTTCCGCTGCAATAAACCCTTGCACCAGGGTGTCCGGCATGTCATCAAAGTCAAGATATTCCTGGGTCGCTGGCCCAATCTTTTGCAGCACGCTGCCGTTGTCGTCTTTGATAGTAATGGTGCCTGTCCGTTCAAATGTCAGAGCATTAGACACATCAGGTAGTTTGGCATTCGCCTCCAACCAAAAGCGATAGCCACGGGTTAATGGCCCCGCTAAACCGACACCCACCAGTAGGGTCAGCCAAAACAAAACAGTCCTGTACAGTGGCTTGGGCAGATTCTCCTTCACGCCCGAGGCAGCAGCCGAGCCAGGAACCTTACCCGTAGACCCATACTGCTTTAATTTACCAATCCAATTAGCCACGTTAAAGAAACCCTACTACCCATCATGCTCGAAACGGTTCACTCATTAATCACCGAGACTTCATTCATTAACGGTGATTAAGTCTGATAGATACCCACACCTGAAACTAATCAGCAGCTCGATTGAGATATCTTGCACATACCTCCAAAAAGGCTATCAGAATCTGTCCTAACTCACCAAATAATCGGTATGTCCCAAGGCTAGCCCCAAAATCAACATACCAATTACTAAAAAGGGTTGCGCACTTGCCTGATATTTCACATCGTTAGTCAGGGGATCCCGTAAAAAATACATGTCCTGAAACGTTATTTGCGGAATAATCATCAGAATCAATAAGACCGCATAGAGGTTTTTATGGATGACCATCAGGTAGACCGCCATGCCCGCCTGAAAAATGTCGATCATCAAGACGCAGATCCACGCCGCTGTCCCCACCCCAAACATAACGGGCAGGGATTTTAGACCGAGGGCCTCATCCCCTTCCACACTCTTAAAATCATTCACCACGGCAATACCTAAGCCCGCCATGCTGTAGAGCAAGGTGAGGACAATCACCGTGGGATTGAGTTGACCAAATAGGGCATGGCCAGCCCACCAGGGCAAGGCAATATAGCTGGCTCCTAGGGCATAGTTACCCAGCCAACCATTTTGCTTCAGCTTGAGGGGTGGAGCAGAGTAAATATAGGAAACTAAGGAGCCCCCGAGGGCTAGGGCCGTCAACATGGGGAAGTCATGCTGAGCCCAACGGTCTAAACCATAGGCAACCCCAATGCCACCGAGCAACAACACCCAAATTTGCACCTGCACCTGCCCCAGACCAATGGCTCCCGAAGGAATCGGGCGATAGGGCTCATTGATGGCATCCAGATCACGATCGTAGTAGTCATTGATGGTCTGGGTGTAGCCAGTCAGCAACGGCCCCGCCATCAACATGCAGGCAAAGGCGGCCACGACATGATCAACGCTCCACACAAAATAGCCTGAGGAGGCTGCCCCGCAGAGCACACCCCAGATTAAAGGGATCCAGGTGATGGGCTTCATCAGCTGCAGGCGAATTTTCCAAATGGAGGTTTCCCCATCGGCAGCACCTTTCATGCCCAAAAGCTGACGGGCCTTGGAGCCTTCTGACACTGGCAGGGCATCGTCGGGCTTGGAGTTAACTGGGGAGGGATTATCAGCCATGGACTTCCAAAATTGGTAAAGGATTTCTAGGGGCCACGAAAACAGCCCTTAGCCAAAGGACAGGATGAGATAACCGGATTGAAACTTAGCACCGGTCACAGAACGCCCCTGCAAAGTCTTAGGTAGGGTTAAGTTCCGGCGTTGGTCCCCGGCCTCAATGGTGACCTCCGGACCATACTGGGTGAGCTGAATCTGCTTTTTATCCAGGCTGGGTAAAAATAGACGCACAGTATTAGTGGCCAAGTCGATTTCCACCGGCGCTGGCGCTGATGGAGCAGCGACATAGTCTGGCAAGGATGCCATCAGCGACTGCCAGTCCCCTATGGGGGCAGGTAACACATACACAGGCAAGGGTTCAAAGTCTTGGCTCTTAGCGGGGGACCGATTGAGCAGCACCCCAGCTACTGTCAGTTCTATTTGCTGGGCCGCGCCCCACAAGTAGCGGGCGGTGGCGATCTCGATATCATTATTACTGGACACCAGATAGGCTCGCACCCGCATGGGATCCTTCACCGCCGCAATCCCTTGTCCGACGAGCCCAGTGCTTTGCTGCACTTCGGGCTGATTGAATAGGTCCCCAGAAAGCCCCTTACCACCGCTGAGCACGGCTCCGGCTAGGGGCTGCACAAAGGGCATCACGGCTTTAGAAAATTGGGAGGCCTGAAATACTTGCTTAAAGCGCCGGAAATACCAGTCTATGCCGGCGGGCATGCCCCACATGCGCAGGCTAGCCTGATTTCCAGGTCCGTCATGGACAATCACGTCGTAGTCACCACTGGCATCATATTCCCGCAGTGCATTCAAGGTCAGGGCCTGATCCATCCCTGGTAGCAGACTGAGTTCTTGACCGTACACCGCCTTAAAGAATGGGTCCCGCAGATATTCGGCCTCTAGTTTTTTCAATTGCTCCCAGTTTTGTTCTAACAGTTGAGCAAACTTGAGCTGCAAACACCATAAGTTGCTGCCTAATGGGGTTGGGATAGAAGCGACCTCATGCCCCAACAGCAGACCAAACCCAGGGCCAGCATCTTCCGTCACCAGTAACACCCGCTGGCCTTGGGCCGATAGCTTTTTGGCAGTTGCGATCGCACAGGTCGAACGACCACTCCCCCCTTTACCCAAAAACGTCAGAATTAAAGCCATCAGTGACCAGCCAGAAAATTAGCAAACAAATAGCCCCTAATCACAGCAAAGAGCACCCCTAAGATGGAGTGCCTTAACTGGAATGCCTGAACCAGCAGCAGCTCTAGGAAACAGCCCCTAGGCAGAAATCTTCCCACGGGTCAACTAACCTGCTTCAGCTCGTCCTCAAAAAACCAGCTAGAAAACTTATCGGAAAACTCCACCACAAGACCAACACCACTACCATCCACCATCTTGAACTGGGTAACCATCCCCTCCTGCCCCAAACGCTTAGCAATAGCGTCCGAAACCCGGTCCCTGACACGTACTACCTTTACCTTTTGCCCTACATCCAACGCCATGCTCCAAGGTCTCCTTGCTAAATCAAATGACTTAAAATATTAAGAATTAAAACCAATCCTCAGTTTATCAGTGTCTTGCTCTTTGTAAGCTATCCTAAAGAACTGTTGCTGGATGTATACCAGCCGCCCTTATTTATGTAATCCCCATCTTTCCTCAATCCCTATGTTGGCCAAGCGAATTCTGCCCTGCCTCGATGTCAAAGCAGGTCGAGTAGTCAAAGGCATTAATTTCGTAGAACTAAAAGATGCCGGTGATCCCGTAGAACTAGCCCAGGCCTACAACCAAGCCGGAGCAGATGAGCTGGTATTTTTAGATATTACGGCCACCCACGAAGACCGCAGCATCATCTTTGATGTGGTACACCGCACCGCTGAACAAGTATTTATTCCTCTCACCGTTGGGGGTGGCGTCAGCTCCATTGACACCATCAAACAGCTCCTACGGGCGGGCGCGGACAAAGTTAGCATTAATTCCGCCGCCGTTCACAACCCTGACTTTATCCAAGCCGCTAGTCATCGCTTTGGCAGCCAATGTATTGTCGTGGCCATTGATGCCAAACGTCGTTCCAATGGCTCAGGCTGGGATGTCTTTGTCCGGGGTGGTCGAGAAAATACCGGTTTAGACGCCATTGAATGGGCACAAAACGTCGTCGCCCGCGGCGCAGGTGAATTACTCATCACCAGCATGGATGCTGATGGCACCAAAGCCGGATACGACCTAGAACTCACCCGCACCATCGCCCAGGCCGTCGAGGTTCCCGTCATCGCCTCCGGCGGAGCTGGCACCTGTGAACACATCCATGCCGCCTTAACCGACGGTCATGCAGAAGCCGCGCTACTGGCATCCCTGTTACATTACGGCCAGCTAACGGTGGCAGAAATCAAAGCCTATTTGACCCAGCAGCGGGTTCCCGTTAGACCCTAACAACAAACCTACCTAAGACTATGTATAGATAGCTCTGACCAAGAGCATTGAATTCTTAAAACACTACTGCTAATTCAGAGCCGTTTTATGATAGCTCTGTTACAGTATGTGAAAGATAGTCGAGATTCTTTAAGATCTGTCTTTTGTATTTTTATCGATGACTTTTTTAATCATAGCCATCGTTGCTGGTTTAGTTATATGGGCCCTCCGCCTGATGGATCGGGCCTTAGTCAGTCAGGAATTTTCCCTGATGCTTGCAGGCTTTCTAGTGGCTTCTTCGGCAGCGGCCATTGTGGGCGTTTACTTCTTGATGGGCGACTACATGATGTATATGAATCAAGGTGAGTTCACATACCAGGACCAGTACTCCTCTGAATTCATCATTTTAAATGAACAAGTATCCTCAGATCAGCTCCTGGATAGTGGATTACTCACCTTCGATCTGGCCAATCTTCCCGAATAATCGCCCATACCTTAAGCTCCATAGATTAACTAGTGGCCCTGGGCAATTTTGCCCAGGGTTTGCTATTTTGTGCCCATAGTTCGCACCCTAACGGATGGCTATGTTCTGGGCTTGTCCCCTACTTTGGCCAGACTTCTGAACTATTGCAGGAGTTTTTGCCATGTGGCGGCACCAACGATGCCATCCACCCCTAAGCCAGCCTGACGCTGAAAGTTTTCCACCGCTCGCTGGGTTTGGGAACCAAAGACACCATCAATCGGCCCCGTATAAAAATTGAGCGCTGACAGTCGCCGCTGTAATTTACTGACATCAGCCCCAACATCATCTAGCCGCAAAACTTGCAACTCTCCTGCCGTACCGGATGCTGGTACATTCCTTGGGGTCTGTGTCCTGGAAGTCTCTGCGCTTGGGCTGCCAGCCCCACCGGAGGAAGATGGACCAGGTAAAAGGGGCTCCTGAGGTTCAGTCAGAACAGCTGGTGTAGGTAAGAGTCGCCGCCAAGTTGCAGGACCAACAATCCCATCGGCCTCTAGTCCTGCATCAGTTTGAAATTGACGAACTGCTGCCATGGTGCCCTGCCCATAGGTGCCATCCACAGCACCAGAGTAGTAACCCATCAGAGCCAACATCGCCTGCAGCTCCTTAACACTAGAGTCGGTACTTCCCAATACCAAAACCCCCTCCGCCTGAGCCAGTACCCTAGGTTTAGGCGACCCAGCCCTGAAGGGATCCGCAGACAAATCAGCCGGTGTCACCGGTGCTGTTACAGCCAGTGCAGGTGTCACCATAATCCCCGACACCGCGGCTAAAGACCAGAGAGGAAAGATCGGATATGAGCCCCAACGTTTCATGTAACAAAAAATCCTATTTTTGGCATGAGCATCGGCCATTGTGGCCTGACACCCAGCTCAAGCCAACCATAAAGATGGCACAGCATGGCTATGGAGTCCAGATAAATTGAGATTTGTAGTGATGTTTCTTGATAGTTGTAGTTAGTCAAACCATGGTCACTCTTTCAACCGCCGATAGGTTCCTGGGCAGCCTACTGGGAACCTACCTAGGGCATAGCTATGTCAATCAGCACCCATGGAACTGCCTCCAGACTAAGGACAGCCAACTCTATCAGTCATGGCTACAGGATATGCAACAGGACCCGCCACCGGGGCCAACGGGATTAGATTTCAGTCCTGCGATCGCATTGCCCTGGTTTTTATATCACCACGCTGACCACCGCACCCGCCATGGCTGGATCGCCCAAACGCTGGCGGCGGATGCCTTACCCCAAGCTAGTCATGCCACTGTACTGATGTATTGTCTGGGGGATAGTTTAGAGTGGCTCATGCAATGCCCTCGCACCGTTCAACACCCGCTGCCCTTGCTGTGCGAACACCTTCAGCGGCAAATCCCCACTTACCCCCCAGGGGTTGTCTCCCAGGTGAACCAGCTGATTGCTTGGCTGGCCCCCGAGCCAGCCAAGCAATCAGCCATACTATCGCCCTCCACGGCGACGAGTCCTTTACATAGCATTAGCCCCTTAGAGGCTGACGTCCCCATGGCGGCTATGGCATTAGCCATCAGGCAATGTCTGAACTACCGAGAAAACCTGGCGTTGGCATTAACCGGTCAGTCAGGACAACCGATCCCTACCATCATCGGCTGTTTAATGGGGGCATGGGGTGGCGCAGCCGTTATTCCAACGCCATGGATCATGTCCCTATCCCCTGAATCTAGACAGCACCTCCGCCATATAGTTCAGCATCTTTATCGTCACTGGGCTGGGATCCGCTGCCTGGGAAACACCGCCGAAACCCTGCCCCTAGATTTATAGGATTTGGTCATGCTCAAAATTGAACTGGCTATAATAGAAGGATAGGTACGCTAAGCATCTCCCAACACTATCAGCCGATTAAGAGGCCGTGGATAAGAAGAGTGATACGCTAAAGCGACTGCTGTAATCATGCTCAACAGACTGTGGAACCAGCGAACCGCAGTACTGTTATCAGTATATTTTTAGGCGTGGATTTTGGGATGTAGGTGAGCTTTTTCAGGCTCTGCCTAGATTTAGGATCTAGGCGAATCCGTAGAACACCACCCATACCTTCAATAGGTTGTTACCCCTAATAACCTCAAGCATTGAAGTTCGTTTTCCAAGACATCTAGGGTATGACCAGGGACATCACAATCTTCCCTTTAACCTTAAAACCAGTGTCTAGTGCTATCAGGCAGTTAGCTCAAGGATATTATCCATCCATTGAGCACCATGACAGCCTGAATTATTGAGGCTTTTCATGCAGTCGGTGACATTCATGGTCAAAGGAATTTGGCAACGTTTGCGTACTTCGGTCGGCTGGTGCAAAGATCAGTTGCCTGAACTCTCTACATCTATACAGCAAAAGTCCAACACAGCCATCCGTCAGTCTACCCGGTCAGGAAAGCATGCAACGGATTTATATGTTGTTTCGCGTCATACGCCCTTCAACCAAACTCAGGTAGCCATTGTACTCACGGTTTTGCTCCTGACGTCGTTCCTTGGTCAAAGATTTTATAATCAACCCTCCCTGACTGTGGGCACCATAGCAGCCGATAATTTTATCGCCCCCTACGATGCCACCCTGCCGGACATGATCACCACTGAAGAAAACCGTCAGGCGGCGCGCAGTGGTTCGATTATTATTCTCCAAATTGATCAAGAAAAAACCCAGGCAATCCTGGAGGAAGCCAACGGAATTTTAGGCCAGGGTAGCAGCCTACGGCAGCAAGCGGGCGCTATTCCCTATTTGTCCACAGCTCAACTATCTAGTAAAACCCAGCAATACTTACGGCAAGCCCCCGCCAAAGATTGGGAGGAACTCTGGCAGTTAGCCCAGCGGTCAGATCTGACTACCAGCATTCTAAAGGGTGGGGGCAAGGGTTCGGCCCAGGGACAAATTAAGTCCTTAGGCACTGATCAGCGCATTGCCCTGGAGGAGTTAGTGCGTCTCCGGGAGCGGGTGTCCCGCCAGACGATGACAGCCGTTCGCAGCCAAGTGGAGGCTAACCGCCAAAAATATATAACGACCAAACCTCAGCTACAGCATCTGACGACTCGCAATGGGTTACAGCCTTTAGATCCTCGACTATTTGATTTGAGTGATGCTGATTGGTTAGCCGTCCAAGCCACTAGCCGCTTGGTGTTAAACCGCATGTTAACCCAGGGTATTCATGCCGGCATGCCAGCTGATTTATGGCAAAAAGCGATTGAGAGCCAGCTGCAAGGGGCGTTACAACTTAAAACTCCAGCGCATCTCAATCGCGATGAGCTGCTCGCTCAAGAGACGACAGCGAAGGAGATTGTAGCCCAAATTGTCGGTGCTGTTTTACAGCCTAACCTGATTGAAGACCAAGAACAAACCAGACTACGGGCAGAACAGGTGGAAAATGAGGTTGAAACCGTAACCGTATCGATTGAGCGGGGTGACGCCATTGTGAATGAGGGCGAAAGCATTAGCCAAGGTGACTTTGTTTTACTCGATCACTTTAATCTCACCCAGCGGCGGTTTAACTGGCTAGGGTTTTCGGGTTTTGGGGTTTTAGTCAGTTCCGGCGTTGGCGCATTGCTATGGATTGATCATTGGCAAGCGGGCGGCCTCCGCCAGCGCGATCATTTACTGGTGCTGTGTCTGATTATGGGTGTAGCGGCGCTGATGGCGCTGAAAATAGCTGGGTTGGGACTGCCTGCAGTCGGTCTATTACTGGGTAGTTTTTACGGCTATATTTTGGCAACGGCCACCATTGGCCTGTTAGTCGTTCTTTTGCCTGTGGGGGGCTCGGTGGCAGTGTTACCCCTCTGTGCGGCAGCCTGTGCGGCCCTAGTGGGGGCTTGGATTGCGCCTCGGTTGCGATCGCGCGAAGAATTTGCCCTCCTAGGAGGCGTGGTGGGCCTGACCCAAGGCCTTGTCCACTTGGTCCTCACCCTCATGTTTAACAGTGTGGCCGCCTCGGTGTGGTACACCGTCATCCGCGACTCAGCCTTATTTGGCGTCTATGGCATCGCCTGGAGCATTGTGGCCCTAGGGGTGAGCCCCTATCTAGAATCCTTGTTTGATGTGGTCACCCCCATTCGCCTCGCCGAGCTGTCAAACCCCAACCGCCCCCTGCTAAAACGACTGGCCGCAGATGCCCCCGGCACCTTTCAGCACACCATGTTTGTGGCCAACCTGGCGGAAGCCGCAGCCCGTGCCCTGGGCCACAATGTGGAGCTAGTGCGGGCAGGCACCCTGTATCACGACATTGGTAAAATGCATGATCCCCTGGGGTTTATTGAAAACCAGATGGGGGGACCCAATAAGCACGACTTGATCAATGACCCTTGGGTCAGTGCAGACATCATCAAAAAGCACGTCACCGAAGGGTTGGTCATGGCGAAAAAACATCGCTTACCGAATGCAATCCAGGCTTTTATACCTGAGCACCAAGGGGCGATGTTAATTAGCTATTTTTACTACCAGGCCCAGGAAATCGCTAGCGAAAATCCTGAGATGGAAGTCAAAGATGAGGATTTCCGCTACGCTGGCCCCATTCCTCAATCACCGGAAACGGGCATTGTCATGCTGGCCGACTCCTGTGAAGCCGCGTTGCGATCGCTCCACCCCGAAGCCTGTGCTGAAGACGCCTACGCCATGGTAAACAAAATCCTGCGGGCCCGGTGGAAGGAGCAACAGCTAATCGATTCTTGCCTCACCCGTAAGGATATGGATGTGATTGCCAATGTATTTGTCCAGGTATGGCAGCAGTTTAACCATAAACGCATTGCCTATCCGAAGGGGGGGTTTACCGCCAAGTAGGCGGCATTTAGTCAGGGTTCACTGCCCTAAAGGTATTCGACGCCTGAGTTTCTGGCTAATAACGCCGTACTTGGGGGCGCAGAACATGGCGATGGCAAACAGGATAGTCATGAGCACCACGATGCTGCCACCGGTGGAAACGTCCAGGTGATAGCTGAGGTAAGTCCCTAGGACACAGGAAATAACGCTGGTCGCCACGGAAATAACCAGCATATGGTCAAAGCGATCGGTGAGTAGATAGGCTGTGGCTCCTGGGGTGACGAGCATGGCTACCACCAGCACAATCCCAGCGGTTTGCAACGCCGTGACGATGGTGAGGGCCAGTACTGACAGCAGCGTGTAGTACATCAGCTGGGTATTGAGGCCAATGGCCTTGGCATGGTTGGGGTCAAAGCAAAACAGCAGCAGATCTTTGCGGCGAAACAAAATGATGGCCAGCGTAGCTCCCCCGGCAATAAAGGTTTGAATAATATCTGACTGGGAAATCCCCAGCACATTGCCAAACAAAATGTGAAACAGGTCCACGTTGCTCGGTATTTTTGTCGCCAGGACTAACCCAAAGGCAAAAAATCCGGTAAAAATCACTCCGATGACAGCATCTTCCTTCAGGCGGGTTTGGGATTTGACATAGCCAATCATCACCGTCGCCCCAAACCCAAAGGTAAACGCCCCAACGGCAAAGGGTAAACCCAAGGCATAGGCCACCACCACACCGGGGACTACCGCATGGGAAACGGCATCCCCCATAAGGGACCAGCCCTTAAGGGTGATGTAGCAGGACAGTACGGCACAGACAACACCGACAAAGGCACTGACCCAAATGGCCTTGACCATGAACCCGGCCTGCAGGGGTTCGATTAACCATTGCCACAGGGGACCGAGCAGGCCCAACACAGGCAAGGTGGCTAAATTATTCATGGTGCCCCTGGAAACGGGACTGGAGCTGGGGCAAACTGCTGAGGGGCAGACCGCCAAAGGTCATGGAGAGGTTTTCTTCGGTAAAGGTTTCGGCGGTTGTGCCTTGGGCCAGGATGGTGCGGTTGAGCAGGATGGTGCGATCGCAAAACGTAGAAATTGACGCCAAATCGTGGGTGGACACCAAAATCGTATGCCCCTCATCCCGCAACTGCAGCAGCAGATTCACCATCCGTTTTTCCGTTTTCACATCCACCCCCGTAAAGGGTTCATCCAGCAAAATTACCCGGCTATTTTGCGCCATGGCCCGCGCCAAGAACGTCCGCTTTTTCTGACCGCCCGACAGTTCACCGATTTGGCGCTGGCCAAAGTCCGTCATGCCCACCCGCGCTAAACTTTCCGACACCTGCCGCCGATCCTCACGGCCCGGAATGCGCAGCATATTCATATGGCCATAGCGACCCATCATCACCACATCCGCCACACTCACCGGAAAGTTCCAGTCCACATCATCCGCCTGGGGCACATAGGCCATCAGCTGACGTTTTTGCGCCATTTTTACCGACAGACCATCAATGTGGACCCGGCCTTGATCAGGGTGTATAAACCCCATAATGGTTTTGAACAGGGTGGATTTACCCCCACCGTTGGGACCGACCAGTCCGGTAATGGTACCGGGCTGAACATAGCAACTGGCGTTGTAGAGCGCCAGATGGGCGTTGCTGTAGGTAACGCTGATGTTTTCGACAGTGATGCCAAAGGTGTCTGATCGCATCGTGGGATAGGGGGTAGAGGAAGAGAGACAGTAAGGTCTCAGGTTTTGTATAAAACTTTAAAGTCTGCGCTTATCCCCTCCAGGGAGGGGTGCCGGAGGCGGGGTGGGTCTCTTGAGCGCCAGCAACCCACCCCGTAGACCTTCCCTGGATGGGAGAGGTGTTGGTAAATTGCCAAACATCATGGTGATAGCAGCCCCTCGCTAATCACCTGAGCGTCATATTCCAGCAGGTCAAGAAATGTCGGCACGGGGCCATCCGCCGTAGACAGCGAGTCCACATATAAACTGCCGCCAAACTTAGCTCCGGTAGCGCGAGCTACTTCCTGCTGACCTTCGTCACTGACGGTGCTTTCGCAAAAAACTGTAGGAATGTTGTGGGCTCTGACCTGCTCGATCACCTCCTGAATCTGCTTGGGGGTGGACTGCTGCTCGGCATTGATAGGCCAAAGGTAGACTTCTTGCAGGTTGTAATCGCGGGCCAAGTAGGAAAATGCGCCTTCGCAACTGACTAGATAGCGCTGGTCTTCGGGTACCTGGGCCAGGTTTGTCTGTAGCTGTTGATCAATCGACTGCAGCTGTTGACTATAGGCAGCAGCGTTAGCGTTATAGGTTGCTGCGTTTTCAGGGTCGAGCTCCACAAACGCCTGGCGAATGTTCTCTACATATATCAGCGCGTTTTTGGGGGACATCCAGGCGTGGGGATTGGGCTTGTCGGCGTAGGGGCCGGTTGCGATCTCAACCGGCTCAATCCCCTCCGTCAAAACTACCGACGGCACCTCCTGCACATTGCCCAAAAACTGCTCAAACCAGCGCTCCAGCCCCATGCCGTTATAGAGAATCAACTCCGCCTGCTGCGCCTTGACCAAATCACTGGGCGTAGGCTCATAGCCATGGATTTCCGCCCCAATGCGGGTAATAGACTCCACCTGCAGCTCATCCCCCGCCACATTCTGTGCCATGTCCGCCAAGATCGTAAACGTTGTCAATACAACTTTTTCCTTACCTGGAGTCGAGTTTTCAGATGAGGGCAAACTTTGTCCACACCCCACAAGGCCCACCAGCAAAGCTATGGCCGATAGCAAAAACCTCGGTTTAACTTGCTTGAATGCTGCCGACACTGCCATTTCATAATCGTTTCATTTTTCATAATTATCTCATAATTGCAGGGCGATGGGGGAATATGCAGCTTAAAATCTGCTTAGACCTGTTTCACCGTGGCTATGCCTGGTCTGGAGCTAAGGTTTACGCCAGGGAGCTTCCACAAGTCAATTCGCCACGTTCACCCCGAGCAACGCTGCCGACGATGGCTTACCCAGCGACTATCCGATGGAGGTAGGGGGATTTTTAGACTGACTGGCCCATAGAGTTGGATTCGGCTGGTTTTGAAGAGGTTGGAGGGTGCGATCGCACCCTCAGACTTTTAGGCACAACAATCGTAAAACTAGTCCCCCAACCTAATACAGACTCACAAATCAGCTCACCACCATGCTGCTCCACAACGATTTGATAACTGATCGCCAACCCCATTCCAGTTCCCTCACCGACGGGCTTCGTCGTAAAAAAAGGCTCAAAAATTTGCTGCTGTAAAGCCTTAGGAATACCAGGACCATTATCAGCAATCGTAATGGCAATACAGTCTGGCCGATCCTCCGTTTTAATCGTAATTTTGCCCGCTTCGTGAGTCCCCAATACATCAATTGCATTATTCAATAGATGCAAGAAAACCTGATTCATCGCCCCGGCATAACATTGAATCCTTGGCAACGTGCCATAGCGCTTATCCAGCAGAATCTTAGGCCGTCTAGAAGTGACATTCAATCGATGAGTGAGCATCATCAAGGTATTGTCCAAATCTGAATGAATATCGACAGTTTTGGCCTCTGATTCATCAAATCGGGCAAACTTTCTTAAGGACTGCACAATATTACGAATGCGCTCTGTCCCCGTGGTCATCGAAGCAATCAATCGGGGAAAATCTTGCCGAATAAACTCCACATCGGCATTATCAACATCAGTTTGCGCATCAGGTGGCAAATTAATGGACTGTTTCTGATAGTGACTAATCACCAGCAGTAAATCATCAACGTACTGCATCGCATGTTCAAGATTGCCATAGATAAAACCCACAGGGTTGTTAATCTCATGGGAAATGCCAGCCACTAACTGCCCTAAGCCCGCCATTTTTTCGCTCTGCAATAACTTAGCCTGGGCCGACTTCAACTCATTTAATGCTTGTTTCAGTTGACTCGCCGTTCTGCGGGCCTCTAGTTCCGACGACATCAGAGCCGCCTCTGCTGCCTTACGATCCGTAATGTCTCTCACCATAATGGTCAAAAAGTTTTCGGACCTTAGTTGGGAAGCCATCGCGGAAACCTCAATGGGAAACCGTCGCCCACCCTGATGTATTCCCATGGCGACATAGGCTGCCCCTGTAGAGCAACCATGGTCCAAAAATTGTTGTAGAGATTGAAAAGCCACATCCTGGGATTGGGCCAAGTCTGTTTCCATCAACTCAGTCAGGGGCTGCCCAATCGGCTTTAACCAGGGGGAGCCAAAAATTGTTTCAACCGCCGGATTCGTACTCCGAACAACCAAGGTCCTAGGATCAACCGTCAAAATACCATCTGCAGCCGTGGTGATAATGGCATTTGTTCTAGCCGTGGACCGCTCTAATGCGTCAACCACCTGGTTATACCACCGGCTAATCTGACCAATTTCCGTCAATGCGCTAGCCGTTGCTATGCGTCGCTGTAAGTTCCCAGTGCGCGCATGGATTTGCATGGTTGCAAACAAATTTTGAAACTCATTCTGTGCCCCATGCTCTGACACGTTTAACCCGACATACTCTTCCCGATGGGATACCCGTAGCAACCCATACTTCTTGAGCAGGACTACAGCCAGTAACGTGACGGTAAAGGCCCATAGTCCACAAGCCAAAACCCCTGACACTTGGACCAAAAACTGATCCCAACGGCTCAACCCAGTTCCCAATCGGTCTAAATCACCCAATAATGCGACGGCCAGGGTGCCCCAAATTCCTGGGCCAAGGTGTACGGGAATAACCCCCACAGCATCGTCAACTTGAAGATTATCCAATAGGGTATCCACTGCTACCATCACAATGCCCCCGACACTACCAATGACCACCGCACCACCGATGGACACCGCATGACAACTGGCTGTAATTGACACTAGGCCAGCCAAGCTACCATTCATCACTGATTTAAAGGGGATATGACGCTTTTGGGCAATTAAGGACCATATCAGGGCAGCCATCAGACCTGCAGATCCGGCCATCAGAGTATTGACTAAAATTCTGGGTACCTGCTCATTAAAGGCAAAGGTGCTGCCACCATTGAACCCAAACCAACCAAACCACAGCAATAGCGCACCTAAAAACGCTAAAGGTAGATCTGAACTGGGTGCTTGTTGCTTGAAGTTTTGTCGAGAAAAACGACCCAGGCGCGGTCCAATCACCACCAAGGCAGCCAGAGAAATCCATCCCCCCAAACTATGGACTACGGTGGAACCGGCAAAATCTACAAAGCCCTTTTGATCTAGCCAACCAGTCGTCACAGTGTGATCTGGAACGCCCCAAACCCAATGACCAAAGACGGGATAGATAAAGCCAGATATCAGTACCGTAAGCAACAAATATGCCCTAAAGGTCATGCGCTCAGCCACTGCACCGGACAGGATCGTAACGGCAGTGCTGCAAAACATGGCCTGAAATAGAAAAAAGATAATGGGCCAACTACCAACCTGGTCAAACTCAGGCAAAAAGTCACTAAAGCCCCACCAGCCGTAGACAGATGTCCCAAACATCAATCCATAGCCAAAAGCCCAAAACACGAGGACTGAAAGGCCCAGATCAGAAATATTTTTGAGGGCGACGTTAATATTATTTTTGCGCCGAGTAGACCCGGCCTCAACACATAGAAACCCGGCTTGCATCAAAAACACTAGGCTGGCACTCACAATCACCCAAAGTTCATCTAATGACATTGGCATGATGGTTCAGTCTCATAGACATACAGTTACTCAACTCGCCCTCAAACGCTGCTAGTCCGGAGACTTAACGATCCCTTGATACATCTGGTGGAGTTGCAAGCGCCTCTAAGCGGGTTTCCGCCACACAATCCACCCTAAAATTGTCAGTGCAGATAATCCTGATACCGCGTCACCCCATGGCATCCGGACAAACACCAGCAGCCCTCTGACAATTTAATCAACTTAAAGCTGCCTCAAGAGTGCCCATCAATCGCCCTTAGCTCGCTTGGGTTCTTCGACTAGAAACCGAGTTTTGTGCTGTAATACGGTCTTAAGTCGTTAAAATCGGTCACTTATGTGGTGCATTATTGAGCCCCAGCTATATTTTGCACAGATTTGCCATCTAAGACTTCGTAAATGCGCCCAAGGCAATCATCAAACGTACCTAACAGCAAAGAATAGCAGGTCGATAATTGCAATATTGCGGCATCAGCGTTCATAGCTTAATCAGAAAAACTACAGTTCTGGCAGTGGACAAGGTTTAATTAAAAAGCTGCATTGGCGACACGTGTTTTGAGTTCTGACAGACCCACCCTCCTAATCATCGACGGTCATTCCCTGGCGTTTCGCTCCTACTACGCCCACGCCAAAAGTCGCGATGGCGGCCTGCGCACATCGACAGGGATTCCCACCAGCGTGTGCTTTGGCTTTCTCAAGTCCATGAGCGACATGATGGTGGTCGAAAAACCTGACTATGCAGCCGTCGCCTTTGACCTGGCCGAGCCCACCTTTCGCCACGAAGCCGCTGAAAGCTACAAAGAAGGCCGACCGGAAACACCGGAAGACTTCATTGAGGATGTGGAAAACCTCAAGGAGCTGCTGGCAGGATTCAAGCTGCCCATTTTGACAGCGCCTGGGTTTGAAGCGGATGACGTCATCGGTACGCTGGCGATCAAAGCCGAGCAAGAAGGGTATGCGGTACGCATTCTCAGCGGGGACCAGGACTTATTTCAACTAATTGACGATAACGAGCACATCAAGGTCTTGCATCTGGGCAGCACCTTTGGCCGCACCAATGGTTTGGCGAAGGAGTTTGGGATTCAAGAAGTCGAAGAAAAGCTGGGGATTAAACCAAACCAGGTCATTGACTACAAAGCTCTATGTGGTGATACGTCGGATAATATTCCTGGCGTACGGGGTATTGGTAAAAAAACTGCTATTAAACTACTGACAGACCATCAGACCCTAGAAGGGGTCTATGCTGCCCTGCCCGAGATGAAGGGGGCCATTAAGCAAAAGCTAGAGGCCGGCAAAGCCGATGCAGAACAATCTAAGTACTTAGCCACCATCGTCACGGATATGGAACTGACTGTGGAGCTAGCAGACTGCAAGCTGGAAGGCTTTGATGAAGGGGAAGTAATTCCGCTGCTCAAGCACCTAGAATTTCAGCACTTTATGAACCGTCTCGGTCAGTTGCAACAAGCCTTTGGGGGTAAGGCAACAGCCACAGCTAAGAGCGTTGCCTCACCAGTTGAGGATGCAGAAACAGCCTTTTTCACAGCGGAAGAAACTGACACTGCCAGCACAGTAAAAGAGATGGCGATTAAGCCTCTGGTCATTACCACAGCTGAGCAGCTGCAGACATTGGTAGTCACGTTGAAGTCCCACACCGATCGTTCTAAACCAGTGGCCTGGGATACAGAAACCACATCCCTTGAACCGATGGATGCGGACTTGGTGGGTATTGGCTGCTGCTGGGGCGCTGGTCTGGAGGACCTGGCCTATATTCCCGTGGGCCATGAAGTGGGGGAACAGCTGCCTCTAGCGGATGTATTGAATGCGCTGAAGCCCATTTTGGAAAGTACTGACTATCCGAAGTCACTGCAAAATGCTAAGTACGACCGGGCCGTTCTGAAACGTCAGGGGATCGACCTAGGTGGGGTGGTATTTGACACCATGCTGGCTAGCTATGTACTCAATCCTGAAAACAGCCATAACCTGACGGATCTATCGCTTCGCTACCTGAATCTGGCAGCCCAAAGCTATGGCGACTTGGTGCCCAAGGGTAAGACGATTGCGGAAATTGCTATAGATCAGGTGGCGGTTTATTGCGGTGGGGATGTTCATGCCACCTATCGGTTGGTACCCATTTTGCAGGCTGAGTTAAATGCAGTGAATGCCCTTGCCACCCTATTCCGCGACATTGAAGTCCCCCTCGAAGCGGTCCTCGCCGATATGGAATCCATCGGCATCCGCATCGATGAAGCCTTTCTCCACCATTTTTCAGAACAGTTGGAAGCCGATCTTTACGAACTACAAATCCAAGCCTACGACTATGCCGGCGAAGAATTTAACCTCAGCTCCCCCAAACAGCTCAGCGTTCTGCTGTTTGAGACCCTCGGTCTGAGCACCAAGAAAACCCGCAAAACCAAAACCGGCTACTCCACCGATGCCTCTATCCTGGAAAAACTCCAGGGCGACCACCCTGTGGTGGACTGCATTGTTAACCATCGCACCTTATCTAAACTAAAATCCACCTATGTTGATGCTCTGCCAAAGCTAGTTCGAGCTGACACGGGTCGGGTCCATACGGACTTTAACCAGGCGGTCACCGCCACTGGTCGCCTATCATCCTCCAATCCCAACCTGCAAAATATTCCAATTCGCACTGCCTTTAGTCGCCAAATTCGTCAGGCGTTTCTCCCCCAAGAGGGCTGGTTGCTGGCCGCCGCCGACTACTCTCAAATTGAGCTCCGGATTCTCACCCACCTCAGCGGCGAGTCAGTCCTCGTCGATGCCTATCGCACTGGCCAAGATGTCCATCGTCTCACTGCTCAACTGTTATTGGACAAAGAGGAGGTCACCTCCGACGAGCGGCGCATGGGGAAAATCATCAACTTCGGCGTTATCTATGGCATGGGTGCCGTGCGCTTTGCCCGAGAGATGGGGGTGAGCCGCATCGAGGCAAAATCCTTTATCGATAAATTTAACCAGCGCTATTCGCGGGTGTTTGAGTATTTGCAGCAAATGCAGCGAGAAGCTGTTGCCCATGGGTATGTGGAAACCATCCTGGGTCGGCGTCGGTATTTCAACTTTGCCAGTAATAGTTTGAAACCGTTAAAGGGGAAATCCCCTGACGAGATCGATCTAGATAATTTACGCCCCGGTGGCTATGATGCCGGTCTATTAAGAGCGGCAGCCAATGCACCGATTCAAGGCTCGAGTGCTGACATCATCAAAATCGCCATGATCCAGCTCCATGAAATCCTCAAGGGATATCAAACAAGGCTGTTATTACAGGTCCATGACGAACTGATTTTTGAAATCCCCCCGGATGAATGGCCGGAGCTGGAGGCAAAAATTGCAACGACTATGGAGTCCGTTGTGAAGTTGTCAGTGCCTTTGAAAGTAGAAATCAATGCTGGAAAGAATTGGATAGATGCAAAATAGCCTTCTGAATAGCACTCTTCAGTAAAAAAACGCTCTCCCCCAAAAGGTAGATCAGTATTTTCACGGGCATATCCAATCATAGATCCAGTATCTCGACTTAGGTGATCGCGGAACCATCATGTCTCGATGGCAAAGATCCCCGACGATATGCCCAATATCTACGCATCAACGGCATCCAGACAATGATTAGGCTCCCACATCAAAATACCTTGATTCAGTAAAACTACTAGTTTCATAGGCATTTTAAAACCTGCTATAAAGCGTTGATTGGAATCTGCTCAACCACCATTCACCTTGGGCATGATGTTTTTAAGCCGAAGTGATATTTGATACTCGGCAATCAGCACCTAGAAACATCATCGATATTAGGTAAGAGAATGAAACTACGTCACTTGGCAACTAGCATTGGTATTGCTGCAACCACACTAGCCGTCGCAGTACAAGCGCCCGCGAATGCATTTGAATTTACGACTAACTACAGCAGTGATTTCAGTGGGAATGACCGCTGGAAAAATAATATCTGGTTAGATTCTGTTGAGTTTACAGACGCATCGGGTAAATTCAAGTCCATTAGCGACTTTACCCTGGTGAAATACGTGGACAACGTCACCAATGACCTCTGGACGGGGGGCAACTCTGGAGCCGCTAGTGTGGACTTGGGCGACTCGGCCACGCTTGATTTAGGAAATGGCACAATTTTGACCCAGGGTGTCGAAGCACCTTCGAGCATTGAACTAAGTGCTGTTCTCAGCAATAAGAATCTGAATAACATCGTCGATACCGAAGATGTGGGTAATTTTGCGATGGATCTTTACTTCGACCAAGCGGTTGATAACCTATTTGTTTGGGAACGAGGCAAGAACAGCAAGATGGACCTCCAGGCCATTGACAATGCCGGTAACGTCATTGGTAATCTGTTGGCACTGAGCAGCTCTAGCAGTTGGAAAGATGCTGGCTTTTCGCTGAATACTCAGGAAATCGGTAGCGCTCAGAAGGTAGGCTCCATCGGTGTTAGCTTAGCTGACCTAGGAGTTGCAGCACCCATCGCAGGTGTGCGAGTCTTCAGCCGTGGCAAAGCTTACCAGGGACCTGACTGGAAAATTCTAGGGTCGATTGCTGAAAAGCAGCCCAGCCCCCCAGAAAGCGTACCGGAACCTTCTGCACTAATCGGTCTGATGGCTGTCGGTGCGATCGCAGCCCGTCACCTCAAACTAGCCTAACGCCCCCTAGAGCAGAAACGAGATGACTAAAAGAGTGAATGGTCTACATAAGGCCATTCACTCTTTTAGTTTGTAGGATTAATTCAACTTCAACACCGCCATAAACGCTTCCTGCGGTACATCCACCGTGCCAATTGCCTTCAGACGTTTCTTCCCTTTGGCCTGTTTCTTCAATAGCTTTTTCTTACGGGAAATATCGCCACCGTAGCACTTGGACAACACATCCTTACGCAGGGCTGGAATACTCGCACTGGCGATAATGCGACTCCCAATCGCCGCTTGAATTGGGATCTTAAACTGGTGTCTGGGAATCAGCTCTTTTAGCTTTTCGGCGAGGGCCTTGCCAACATGATAGGCCTGGTCACGATGGACAATCGCCGCTAATGGGTCCACCTTATCGCCGTTGATCAGCACGTCCAACTTCACCAGAAAGTTAACGCGATAGCCGATGAGTTTATATTCCATGCTGGCATAGCCCCGAGACCGTGATTTCATTTGGTCAAAAAAGTCGGTCACCACTTCCGCCAGAGGGATCTCATAAATTAGGGTGGTACGTCCTTCGGTCAGGTACTTCATGTCTTTGAAGTCGCCTCGGCGGGTTTGGCACAGATCCATCAGGGTGCCAACAAATTCTTCAGGCGTGAAAATCTCGATCTTGACGTAGGGCTCCTCAATCTTTTCCCGGGCTTGGGGGTCAGGCAGCTCGCAGGGATTGTCAATTTTCAGCACTGTACCGTCAATAGTCGTGACTTGGTACACGACGGAGGGAGCGGTGGTGATCAAGTCTAGGTCATATTCTCGCTCCAGCCGCTCTTGCACAATTTCCATGTGCAGCAGCCCCAAAAAGCCACAGCGAAAACCAAAGCCCATGGCGCTGGAGGTTTCGGGCTCATACTTTAGGGCAGCATCGCTGAGGCTTAGTTTTTCTAAGGCATCCCGGAGATCTTCATAGCGATCGGACTCGGTGGGAAAGAGACCGCAAAAAACCATGGGGTTAGCTTCTATGTAACCTGGCAATGCTTCTTCGGCTCTATTTTTCACCAGGGTAATCGTGTCACCGACACGGGCGTCGGCCACAGCCTTGATCGAAGCAGAGATATACCCCACTTCCCCCGCATGAAGTTCATCAACTTCTACTTGTTGGGGGGAAAGCACCCCCAACTCATCAATTTCATATTCTTTGCCAGAGGCCATCAGGCGGATGCGATCGCGACGGCTGATGGAACCATCAATGATCCGAAAATAGACAATCACACCACGATAGCTGTCGTAATAGCTATCAAAAATTAGGGCCCGTAAAGGCTTGTCGGTGGTGTCTTCCGGCTCAGGGACGGTAGCAACAATGGCCTCTAGTATTTCGTCAATGCCGATCCCCGCCTTGGCTGACGCCAAAATGGCATTACTACAGTCCAGACCGATAATTTCTTCGATTTCATGTCTAACCCGCTCTGGATCTGCCCCAGGCAAATCGACCTTATTCAAAACAGGAATAATTTCTAGATCATTTTCCAACGCCAGATAAACATTAGCCAGGGTTTGGGCCTCCACCCCTTGGGAAGCATCCACCACCAGCAACGCTCCTTCACAGGCCGCTAAAGCACGGGACACTTCATAGGAAAAGTCCACATGTCCTGGCGTATCGATCAGGTTCAAGACGTATTTCTCGCCATCCTCAGCCTGATAGTTCATCCGGGCGGCTTGGAGTTTGATGGTAATTCCGCGCTCCCGTTCCAGGTCCATGGTATCGAGCACCTGAGCCTTCATATCCCGCTCGCTGATGGTTTTAGTTTCCTGTAGCAACCGGTCAGCCAGGGTGGACTTTCCATGATCGATATGGGCAATAATCGAAAAATTGCGAATACGGGAAACGGGTACGTCGGTCATGGAAACACAATTCTCAGAGGAATGATCACAGAAGCGCTCAGCTTATCTTAATGCTTTGCTTCAATACTTTGCCTATCCTTGAGACGAACGGAGTGTATCTCAAGGAATCCCTTGCCCACCGAGGACGTCTATTACTTTTAAAGTAATCACCATCTAATCATCTACTGCTCCGTGGCCCATGGCCATGCCATCATTCATGCCATCCATAGTGACAAGGTTTACAAAAAGGGATGACCGTTGATTAATCCCGTGACAAGATGAAGGGTAGATAACCGTCTTACCAACGGACAATCCAGTGCATCTTGCATCAGGCACTAGTAGGATTGATTTACCTTCTGATTCAGAGAATCTGGGGTTTGTCATGCTGCTGACAAACAAGTTTGGTATAGATGTTGCTGATCTAGACAGGACAATCTCGTAAGCATTGTTTAAAGATAGGGCCCATAATTTCTTTCGAATTATGCGATCGCAAGTGACAGCCGACTCAGAGCCTATGGTCGTTCCAGCCACAGTTAATCATTCGTCCCTCGAAGTCATTCACGATCCCGATGGCCAAATTGTGGCCATCCGTTGGCCCGATACGCTACAGGAAAAGCCCGATCGCTACTTACACAAATCCATTAGTCAGCTGTTTGGCCCCGTCGCCATTGCCCCCTATCTGGAACGCGTCACCCAAGTTTTAACCAATGGCGAACCCCAGCAGTTTCAATGTGTTGTGCGCTGTGGCCCCCATCCAGTGGGCCTGGACTTTAACCTCAGCTTAGCCGAATGGCCTGACCAGCCCGGCCAAAAATACCTCAAAGGACAAGGCTCTATCCTCACCGTTGCCAACAGTGCCCGGATGCCACAACAGCTAAGTACCATGGGTATTGTGGCTGACACACCCGCCAGCGCCCAGGCCGGACTCCTAGCCAACCTATCCAATTACCACGGCGTTCTGACCAATATCGCCTCCAATATTCGTAAAACCTTAGAACTCAAAACGATTTGGCAACAAACCGTAGACGGATTAGGGAATCTATTGGATTTACACCGCTGCTTGGTCTGTGATTATTCGGTTGCCATGCAAACCCTAAATGTGGTCGCTGAGTTTCACCAACCCGATCTTGAACCCTGTTTGGGGAAGACGTTTGAGCTAGCCAACAAATCAGATTTCCGGTGCACGATCAATACGCTCAAACCGGTACTGTCAGATTTTGAACGGGAAGACAATAACTCTGGACCCTACACCGTTTTGACAGTGGCCACCTGCTATCGCGATGAGCCTAACAGCGTCCTGCTGCTGCAGATGTCCCCCGATCGGCCCTGGCATCCCCTGGAAATTGACCTCGTTAATGAACTGACAGACCAAGTAGGTACAGCCATTGCCCACGCCAAACTATTTGAAGCCAGCCGGACCTTAGCCGATGATCTGCAACGGGTCAATGCAAAACTGATTGAAAAAAATGATGAGCTGGAAGAAGCCAGACGCTATGCCGAAGAAGCATCTCGGCTGAAAAGTGAATTTTTAGCCAATACGTCCCACGAACTGCGTACCCCTCTCAACGGCATGATTGGCTTCCTCCGGCTGGTGTTAGACGGCATGGCCGATGACCCAGAAGAACAGGAAGAATTTATCGAAGAAGCCCATAAATCAGCCTTGCATCTGCTCAATTTGATCAACGATGTGCTGGACATCGCCAAGATTGAAGCGGGCAAAATGGAAATTGACTTGACCGGTGTTAGCCTGCACGAGTTATTTTGCGATGTGGAAAACTTTACCCGCCCCCAGGCAGAGCAGCGGGGACTGTATTTCACCATGAAAATGCCTGCCACTTTGGATGAAATCAAACTGTACGGCAACTATCAACGGATTTTGCAAGTCCTGCTCAACCTGATTGGCAACGCCATTAAATTTACCCCCGAAGGGGGCGTCACTATCCGGGCTGAGGTTAAGACCCAGAGCGTGCGCTTCCAAAATCGGGTATGGCCAGGACATATCAAAATCAGTGTCGAAGACACGGGCATCGGTGTGTCCTTGGAAAAACAAAACCGACTATTCCAAACCTTTAGCCAGGTGGATGGTGAGCGCACTCGCCAGTACGGCGGCACTGGCCTAGGCTTGGCCATCTCCCAGCGGCTGATCGAGGCCATGGGAGGCAAGGTGCAGTTTATTAGTATGGGGGAAGGCTTGGGGTCCACCGTGACCTTCACCATCGTTTTGTATCAGGAGCCTGTAATTATGGCTGAAGTGGAAGGGAAACAAACCGCCTAAAACCCAAAGCCAGACTCCCATCGCCTTACAAATACTTAGGCCGCTCTGCCTGGGCGATGCTGAGGGTTTGCTCTAAGACATCCCACTGTTGAGCGTCGATCATCTGGATTAGGGTATCTAACTGATGGCGGTATTGATGCAACACCTGCAGGAGGGCTGGGCGGTTGTACTGGGCCATCATGGTGCCCAACTCAGGGTTGCCTCCCCCCACCCGACTGGTATCGCAAAAACCACTGCTAGCGAGTTTCTGAGCTAGGGTCTTGACCTGCACATCGGCCTCCCCCAAACAGGTATGGAGCAGACTGGCACTCACCATCACTGGCAGATGGGAAATGGCCGCCACCGCTTGGTCATGGGCAGTGGGGGTGGACCGGTAGACCTGGGAACCCAGTTGGGTTGCGATCGCAACCACCTGCTCCACCGCCGCAGACTGCGTCGTTTCAATCGGTGTCACCACATAGGGGCGCTGACGAAACAAGCCGGCTTCAGCCGCCGACAGCCCTGACTCTGCTTTACCCGCCATGGGGTGGCCGCCAACAAAATTGGGCCAAAGGCTAGTGGCCGCCGCCACAATCTCCCCTTTGACCGAGCCCACATCCGTCACAATCACAGACGCTGGCAGCAGGTCCGCCAACTGCCCCACCGTCGGCACAATGGTAGCCATGGGCGTGCAGACCACCACCACATCCGCCTCAGCCATGAGGGACAAATCACAGCTGGCCTGGGTTACCACACCTTGCTCCAGGGCAGCCATCACAGTGGCAGGTCGACGAGCCACCCCATAGACGACATAGCCCAGCTGCTTAAGATCCAGGGCCATACACCCACCAATCAGACCTAAGCCGACAATACCAATGGTGCGGGTTGACTGTAGCATCGCAGACTGAACAGGGGACACTAAACTGGACTCTGAACCGGATACGGACACTGACATGGGCAAAAAACAATGGGACAGCTGTGAAATATAAGGGTGGAAACGCCCCTAGCCAGACCTCTGTCCATCAGCGGGCCACCAAACACCCCAGGGGAGTATGTCACAATGAGACACACAGCTTAGTTATTTCTTAGTTATTTGGCGATGGAGAGTCACAGCAAACGTGATTGAGGCAGAGGTTCACCAGCTACTTCGGGAGTTTTTACGCCAGCAGGGCCATAGCCAATGGCCCCACCACTTAACCATGGCGCGGCTGGTGGCAAGAGCTTTACGGCTGGGGCGTAGTGCCCTGCTGCAAACCGGTAGCACCGCCGCCTATCGAGGCCGCTACCGCCTGAGCTATCTGATGCCCGCCCTAGTCTGGCCAGGCCCCATTGTCTTGGTGGTGCCCAATGCCATCCATCAGCAGCTGGTACAAGATGATATTCCCACCCTGCTCCAGACCCTGCCGACCATTAAATCCATTCAAATCGGCGATCGCTGGCCCAGCCAAACCTTTCAAGGCATTTTAATTACCACCCCTAGCGCCTGGCTATCAGCGCAGCTCAGGGCAACCTCTGGGGCGGAGCAATCCCCAGACACAGCCCCATTCCCCCCGAATATTGTCACCCTAATTGACGGCATCGATCCCCTGATGGACTGGGCCCGCACCCAGTTGACCTACAGCCTCAACGATACCGATTGGCACCAGTTAGGTCTGGCCTATCCCTCCCAGCAAGAGGTGATTCGCGATCTGCGGGTCAAGCTCACCCACCTCGCCTTCCAGCATCCGGCCAACCCCTACAGCTGTTATCTAGCCGACAGCGAGGAATATGACCTATTGGCTGAGCTGGATCATCGACTGGCGAGCACGCCCATGGGGCTAGAGGGGTTACCCCCAGCCTGGCGACAGTTTCGGCAACAACTGAACAGGGACGATGGCATGGCTTGGCTGCAACTCAACCGCGACTCAGGCCAACTGACCCTGCAATGCGCACCAGTAACCCTAGCAAAAATGCTAGCTCCGATCTGGCAACGACAACCGGTGGTATTGATTGGGGCAGCGGTAGATGAGGATCAGCGGGCTGAGAGCTACCGTCAGCGCTTAGGCCTAGAGGATCTCACCTGTCTTAAATTTACCCCCGATCGCCAGCACGATGGCATTCAGCTGTATACCCCAGACCAGCTGCCCATGCCCAACAGCAGCCGATTTCCCACCGCCATTTTGCAAGAGATCCGCCATCTGCTCCAACTACCAGAAACCCGCACCCAGCCAACGGTGATTTTAGTGGGTGATACCCCCCTCAAGGCCCAAATCGGCTCGATTTTAGCAGCAGAATATGGGTCTCGGGTCCAGGTTGAACAGCCCGAGCTAGGGCACAACGGCATCCTCGTCACCGGCTGGGAATTTTGGCAGGACTACCGCCTCCGCTGCCCAGCACCAGGGCTGCTGATCATCACCACCCTGCCGATCCCATCCCTGGAAAACCCCCTAGTGGCTGGCCAGGTAGCTTATTACAAACGGTTACACCAAGACTGGTTTCGATTATTTTTGCTACCAACGGCTTTGCAAACCCTGCAGCTTGCGATCGCACCCATCAGTGCCCAGCAAGGCAAAGTTGCCCTCCTCGACAACCGAGTCAACCATCGCAGCTATGGCCGCACCATCCTTAAAACCCTCAACCCCATTGCCCAAAGTACATACCTCGACCCCAGCTGGTTAGCACCCGCAAACCAGGCGCTATAATTGCAAACAAGCCAATGGAGTGAAAAAACCATGGGAGAAGCAAAGCGGCGACAGTCAAAACTAGGTGACAGCTACGGAGAACCTGAACGAATTCTTCCCTGGCTTCCCATCACCAAACAGCAATCTGAAGCCTTTGTCAGCTGGAGCAGCCGAGGAGCCTGGGCTGGCATTGTCGCCATGATCATCCTATGGCTAACCGTCAGATTTCTCGGACCCTTATTTGGCTGGTGGACCCTAGCAAGCTAGGGCAGGGGCCCCAAGTATTAAGCCAAAGGCCTTAAGTTCATGACCAAAATCATCATCTTTTTGGTCAAACCGTTACAAAGAAGACCTTCTGCCTAGACATATAGGCTTAAGGTAGTTATGGTATGGCTAATGTCATAGCTTTTTGACAGCTCCATAGCAATCAATTTTTAGAAATATTTAAGATACTGACAGGGGTTATTCCATAGATTTACTGAGCAGCAAAGGTGCCTTCCAGGCAACAAAGTCTATCTTAGGAATCAGATTGGGTAACTTGAATACACCGACTACCAGATAAATCCTCAAGCATTAGCTCACCTCGGTCCTTAAGGAAACGATCCCCATTTTCTAACCGGCATCATCGTCCTTGCCCACATAGGCAGATTAATGTCAAGACAAAAGTAATTAGTCATTACTTTTTACCTGATGGGTTCCGTTCCGACTGAAGAACAAGAAGAGTTAATTGAGTAATCCATAAAAAATATTAAGTAAAAATTAAGATTCAACCTTACAATGTGACCGGTGGGGAGGAGAACGTAGATGTTTGTTCGACTTGCAGAACAGCACCGCCAATTCGTAAAAGATTTGGTCCTAAATCTAAAGGCGCTAGCCATTGTCCTTGAAAATCAAGGATACCTAGCGTCATGTTACACATGCGGTGATCAGCTCAATAGTGCTTCATTCATGGTCAGCTTAGGCAATGACCATCTCATCCGTTTTCTGGTTTCAGATTACGGTATCACCTGGACAGAAATGCGTGATGATCGAGAACTGATGAAACTGGAAGGGGCCGAAGCGATTAATCAGCTGCAGGAATTGGCTAATCTAGTGAAGTATCGGATCCAGCCTGTGGAATACAAGGTGGCTTATCGCTCTGCATAGGTTACCGGCGAAGCCACGACAGGTTAGCTCTATTGCGCTTACGGTATAAACTATCGGTGGCTTAGCATCATAGGCAGCCACCAGAGTTGTCATTGTCGTTTGATGGGAAGAGTCTCCCTTGGTTGAAGCTGCCTTATTAAGTTGGGAACATAAGTACGTCAAAGCCAATTCGGTGCAGCTTCACTACGTGGCCCAAGGTAGCGGCAAGCTTTTGATCTTGCTCCATGGGCTGTTTGAGTTTTGGTATTCTTGGCGTCATCAACTGCCTTACTTAGCCCGTCAGTTTAAGGTGGTAGTTCCCGATTTACGGGGTTATAACGACTCTGATAAACCCCCTAGTGGTTACGACTTAGATACCCTAAGTTCTGATATTTCTGCCCTTATCCACAGCTTAGGCTACGAGAAAGCCCATGTCGTTGGTCACGACTGGGGTGGAGCAATTGCATGGCATTTAGCCCACCGCTTTCCCAGCAAAGTAGATAAACTGGCCATACTCAGTACGCCCCAACGCTGGCAAACCGTGCTGACCCATGGGCTCTCCCACAGTTGGAGTCATTTACAGCGAAACTGGCATGTCCTGGCGCTACAGACCCCAGGCTTACCCCAATGGTTAATCAAGGAGAATTTATCCTCCCTAATGACCTATCTTTTTCAACAGCAAGTTGTGAGAAAAAGTTCCTTCACCCAGGCCAATGCCGACCTATATCAGGCTGCACTGCAAAAGCCTGGCGTCATTCCCGCCTTACTACAGCATGCCCGTCATTGCTTGAGTCTGACTGACTGGCTCAACAGTTGGTTTAGCCCCTCACGACTCTCAAATCATCCGCTGACATCCCCCACCTTAATCATGTGGGGCGAGGACGATAATTTAGTGCCGACCGACATGTCGGCCCTGGTATCTGCTCATGAAACTATCATCAGCCGCTCAATTGCTGATTGCGGTCATTGGATACAGCAGGAAGCCCCTTACAGCGTTAATCGCGAGTTAATAGAGTTTCTAAGCTAGATAAAAGAGATTTATGGGCATATTTGGACTAAATCAGGCTAAACCCAAAATCTAAAAACATAGGAATCAAAATAGTCCAGATAAAATCACTAGACGCTTTGTAGAAACTGCATCAGAATCAAAAGCTATCCACAATTCCAACCGATGTTATCCGGAAGATTAACCATCTTTTCACAATACATCTGGCCAAGTTTAAGGTTTTATAGAAATGCCGTAAAGTGTCCCATGTTACGAAGGTTTTGGCGAATACTGTATCTGAAGATCTATTTTTTTGCATCCATATCGTCACCTAATTAATAGGGCTCAAACCCGACGTTCTTTTTGAACACTTTATGGCTTATCCCAACAACCTAGCTGAGTATCAAATGATGCTGTCTGCTGAAAACGAAGCAGATACTCCATCTAAGCTGGTCCTATTTCAAGCTTTTTCTAAGCTCTATGAGCATGATCGCGAATTATTAAACGACCTGCTGGCTACTGATGCCAACGCTCAATTACCAGTGGCTGGCTATATTCAAAGTATAGTTTTTGATCAGCAAGTCCATATCATCAGTAACCTCGCCAACGGTAAATCTAGACGCTTTGCCTCTAATGATGGCCTATGGACCATTGGACGCGATCCACGTCAGTCAGACATCGCTATTCCAGATAAGCGCCTCTCTCGGTGCCATGTCGCATTACAGTACAGTCCAGAACAGGGATTTATTCTCTCTGATTTAGAAAGCACCAACGGCACCTATGTAAATGGTGAAAAACTCCAAAGAGTCTACCCCCTGCGGGATGGCGATCGTATCCGCATTGGCGGCGCCCTATTCCATTTCTTTAACTGTAGCCCTGAAAACAGCCAGGGTAATGCCTCCAATAGCTCCGCAGATAGTACCCTGCATTAAACTATCGTCAAACTGGACTAACAACTATTCCTCTGTCCGCAAGATATAGCCATTAGCGTTGCAGCATAAAACGATTGGGCGATCTAGGTTTTAGCTTTTTTGTCACCCTTTGTCTTGCTAGTAGCTGTTCCCTTCTCAGCCTCTTCTTTTGCTTTGGTACCATTGTTATCAGTCGCCTCAGCAGCAGGTGCAGGGGGCGCGGTGGCACCGCCAATCTCTAAAACCTGGCGGAGCTGCTGATCAATGTCAGCCGCTATACCTGGATTATCCACCAGGTAGCGAATTGCATTGTCACGACCTTGGCTAATGTTCTCGCCTTTATAGCTATACCAAGCTCCTTTCCGGCTGAGAATATTGTGTTCTTCTGCAAGATCGACAATACAACCGAGGGTGGAAATACCTTCGCCAAAAATAATGTCAAACTCTGCACTCTTAAAGGGTGGGGCGATCTTATTCTTGGCAACTTTTACCTTGGCACGAATACCAAACTGGTCATCTCCCTTTTTGAGGGTTTGAATACGGCGGATATCTAGGCGGACCGATGCATAGAATTTGAGAGCATTGCCGCCGGTCGTGGTCTCAGGATTGCCATAGGTAACGCCAATTTTCAACCGCAGCTGGTTGAGGAAAATAACCGTACAGCCTGACTTGCCGATATTGCCTGTAATTTTCCGCAGAGCTTGGCTCATCAGTCTGGCCTGAAGGCCAACATGGGTATCCCCCATTTCCCCTTCAATTTCTGCCCGGGGCACTAGGGCCGCAACGGAATCGATCACCACCAAATCAACAGCTGAAGAGCGGACAAGCTGGTCAACGATTTCTAGGCCGGCTTCCCCTGTGTCAGGCTGGGATACGAGCAAGTCATTGATATTGACCCCCAGCGCATGGGCATAAACTGGATCTAGGGCATGCTCGGCATCGACAAAAGCGGCCACCCCGCCTTCTTTTTGAGCTTCGGCAATGGCATGCAGAGCCAGAGTAGTTTTACCTGAGCTTTCTGGACCATAGATTTCGATTACCCGCCCTTTGGGCAAACCACCCCCCAAAGCCAAATCCAAGGTCAAAGCCCCCGTGGGAATCGTTTCAACCTTCATGCGCGTCGCATCCCCCAGGCGCATGATGGCACCCTTACCAAAGTTGCGCTCAATTTGGCCGAGCACTAGATCTAAGGCTTTTTTGCGCTCGTTGTTTTCGGTGGATGTTCTGGCCATGCTGTCTATTTTTTTTAGATAAGGGTTGCCGAGTTCAGCAATTATAAGCTCACAATGTGAAAGCGAATTTTACTGGTGTGGGTCACGCACCTGAGTCCAACAGGCACATCATGCCCCCGTTTGTGATTGTACCCAAAAACATACAAATGTACTATCAAAATCCCCTTTAATTGTCAAAATACTCTGGCCATTCCTATGACCGTAACGAATACTTTGGACTTTAAGGCGGTAAGTGTGGCAGGGGTCACCGAATATATTCAGCTGCTGCTGGAAGGTGACGAACAGCTGCGGAATATATGGGTGATCGGCGAGGTGTCGAGTGCACGCCAACATGGCAGCGGATGCTTTTTTTCGTTGCAGGAGGCGGACGGATCGGCCACCTTGAGTGCCGTCGTCTGGCGTAGCCAACTGCCCAAACTCAGTGTTATGCCCACCGTTGGGGAACAGGTTGTGGTGCTGGGTCAGCTGAAAGTTTATCCAAAACGGGGCAGCTATCAGCTCACGGTTTGGCAGGTCTTGCCGGCGGGGGCAGGGCTGCAGGCCCTACGCTATCGACAGCTACGCAATCGTTTAGCGAGCGAGGGGCTGTTTGATGACGAGCATAAACGTCCCCTACCCGCTTTGCCCACCTGTGTCGCGGTGGTGACGTCGCCCCAGGCAGCGGCTTGGGGCGATATTCAACAGACTCTGGCCCAGCGGCATCCGGGGTTACAGGTGCTGCTGTCCCCGGCCATCGTGCAAGGGGAACAAGCGCCCAAATCCATCGTTCAGGCGATTGAGCGGGTCGGGCAGGATGGCCGGGCCGATGTGTTGCTCCTGGGTCGTGGCGGCGGTGCAGTGGAGGACTTGGCGTGTTTTGATGATGAGCGGGTGGTGCGGGCGATCGCAACCTGCCCTATCCCTGTGATCACTGGTATTGGCCACGAACGGGACGAATCCCTGGCGGATTTAGTGGCCGACGTCTGTGCCCACACACCGACCGCCGCCGCCGAGCAAATCGTACCCGCCCTCAGCAACCTAATCTATTTCCAAGCACAGCTCCTACAGCGACTGGCCCAAGCAACCGGCAGCCAGTTGTGGCAGCAACAGCAGCAGCTAAGACAGCTATCGCTACGGCTGCAGCGACTGCAGCCCCATAGTCAGCTAGAACAAGCACAGCAAGCGCAAAGTTGGCGCATCCAGCGGTTGATCCAAGCTCTTCAACAGCAATTACAAACCAGACAGCATCAGCATCAGTTGTTGACAGAAAAACTGGCCACCCTAAACCCCACCGCTGTTTTACGTCGAGGCTATGCCCTGGTAAAAGCCACCTCTGGCGCTGTGGTTACCCAGGCCAGCCAACTATCCCCTGGGGATAAAGTCAGCGTCCGCCTTGGACAAGGACATCTAGAAGCAGAAGTTCTCAAGGTTACCGAAGAATGATCCTAAGGCATGGCGCTTCGATGGAAGAGCGGCTCAGTTAAAGAATTATCCTCAAGCATGGCCCTTCGATAGGAGATCGGCTCAGTTAAGGACGCCAAAACTTAATCACACCGTCGGTACTGGCACTGGCCAGTAAATTCCCATTGGGTGATAAGGCCACCATCAGCACCGGGCTACTATGCTGGTGGTTGGTGGGAATACCCCCCAGCGGCTCTTCTGATTGGATATCCCAGAGACTTACGTGTTGACGGTTATCACCGATCAATAGGGATTGGCCATCGGGTAAAAAGACCATCGTATTCACCCGTTCCCCCACTTCAAGTTGGGCCTGTTCTTCGATTTGTAAACGTCCCTGTCGAGAACGAATTGACCGCATTTCTACCCCCCGATAATTACCGCTGGCCAAAAACTCACCATCAGGGCTAAAGGCAACACTATCCACACCATTACCTGTATCGATGGTTGTTAACCGTTCAAATTCATCATCTGGATCTAGACTCCACAGGGTGATGAAATCATCATGGCTACCCGCCGCGAGATAACGTTCATCTGGACTAAAGGTTAGGGAGGAAAATCTCCCATCTAATCGGGCACCATCATGGGCACCGGTTTCAGGTTCAAGTACCGTGAGCACTTGACGACGACTCCAGTCCCACAGAGTTACCGTACCGTCATAGTTACTCGCCGCGAGGAAACGACCACTGGGACTAAATTTGACCACGGGGGCAACACCCGCATAGTCTCGCTCCAGCACTAGCTGAGAATTACAGACTGGGCGGTCCTGCTCACAAATACTCAGATCCCAGATCCGCACATCGCCATTAAAGGTGCCGGTCACTAAATAGCGATTATCTGGACTAAAGGCCAAGGAGGTCACATAGCGATCGGTCGCCGGAATACTAATCAGTCGGCGTAACCAGAGGTTTTCATCCCCCTTTAGGGCGGCGTCCACATCCCATACCCGCAGCAGACCATCGCCCCCGGCACTGGCCAACATTTGACCATTGGGACTAAATGCGATCGCATTAACATTCCGTCCATGGGAGATGTTACGCAATAGGGTTAAGGAGTTAACAGCCTGAGCAACCTGAACTGGTTCACCCACCGCTGGGCCTAGGGCCAGAGCCGGAATAGTCACAGTGGATAGGACGGCAGCTAAACTGAGCCCAGCAGACACCCAGCACTTCAAAACAGAATTGGCAATAAACTTGGATCGTTGCATAACCAGAGAAACACAAGAGACAGCATTCACCAGTGACATTTGACGGGGCACCCCTCATCACCACACTAATACTGCATCCTGCTCAGTCTTGAATACTTATTCCATAGTCATTTGCCCAACAGCTCCCCAGGCCGGTTGCCAAAGGCCCTTGGGTCCGCAAAACTATCCATAGCCCCCTATCTAAAGCACCATGCCTAGAGCCAAAAAATCCACTGATACCTGGAACTACGAAGCGTCCGTCGAACAGGTGGAAAGCATCATCGCCCATTTGGAAACGGGCGATTTGCCCCTGGCTGATATTTTTGAACAATTCGAAAAAGCCGTCTCAGAGCTAAAAAAGTGCGACACCTTTTTGCAAGAAAAACAGCAAAAGGCTCAGCTATTGATTGAAACGCTAATGCCAGAAAACGCTGAATAATGCCGCAACAGGTCAGGGGTTCAGCGCTATGGGAAACGGACACTCCCTGACACATCATCCATATAAACATCGCTACATGATAAACAATCGCCACATGACCCACTAGGGGGTTGATCATAGCGTTTCCATTAGTCATCCCATCGTCTAATCAGCCGTAGGGAGCAAGATCGTAAATGCGGTTCCTTTGCCCGGAATGCTGCTGGCAGAAATGGACGCACCAGAGCGGATCAATAACTGCTGCACCAGGGTTAATCCCAAACCCGTCCCTTCAGAACTACTGCGATAAAACGAGTTAAACACCTGGGGGAGGGCCGATGGCACAATCCCCCGACCATTATCTTGAATCACTAAGGCCACTTTGCCATCCACCCGGTGATGGGCAGTGACCCAAATCCGCCCATTGTTATCAGTAAATTGAATGCTGTTGCTCAGCAGGCTAATCAAGACCTGCTTCAGGTGAGATTCGAGCGCTAGGACACAGGGCAAATGATTGGACACCGTGTAGGCCAATAAAATATTCCGCTCTGTAGCTAGGGGTTGATAGGTGCTGACAACGCCAGGGACGAGGTCCCACAGCTTCACTTTTTCTAGGGTTACGGTCTGGGGAGCCAGCTGCAGCTCTAGAAGCTCAAATACATTATTAATCAGTTGGCTTTGCCGATCGCAAGCCTGGCCAATCATCCGTAAGTAACGCTCCCGCTGTTGCGGCTTTAGCGACGACGAATTCAGCAGCGTCAAGGCTGCCTTAATGGTGGTGATGGGGTTATTGAGTTCTTGGGCAGCGGTCTTGAGAAACTGAGGAGTTACCTCTGGAGCAGATGAGCGCGTTACCGAAGCTGGACATCGAGTTGAGGCTAAAGCGGATGGCCTTGCCGTAGAAGCATCCATAGTGGTTCTAAAATGCGCCCAGGGCGGATTAGATTACGTATCTATCTCCCCTAGGGTAGTGAAGGGAAAGGGGGGATAAATGAGTATTTTCACCTAACTTTCCGTGCTAGCACGGAGCATATCCTTCGCCCTGCGCGAGGCCCTTCGCTCTTCGCCCTGCGCGAGGCCCCTCGCCCTGCGCGAGGCCCCTCGCTCTTCGCGAGGCCCTCCGCCCGCAGCTCATAAACTATGGGGAGAGACGCAGCTTGAGGGCAAGTTGGGACTGCTCACGATCATCAAAATGGATCTTCTCTGTGCCTAAAATCTGATAGTCTTCATGGCCTTTCCCAGCAATCAATACACCATCACCGGGCTGGGCAGAAAGAATGGCCTGCCGAATGGCGGCGGCGCGATCGCAAATCACCTGATCTGCCCCCAGGTCAGCCCCAATCCCAGCCACCACATCAGCCAAAATTGCCTGGGGGTCCTCCGTACGCGGATTATCTGAAGTGACCACAATCCGATCCGCCAAATCATAGGCGATACGACCCATCTGGGGTCGCTTAGTGCGATCTCGATCGCCCCCACAGCCAAACACACAGATCATCTGACCAGCAATAAACGGACGGGCCGCCCGCAAAGCATTCTCTAAACTGTCCGGCGTGTGGGCATAGTCCACAATCACGCTGATATCTTGGCTGGGGCTCACCTGCACCCGTTCCATACGACCGGGCACACCACTGAATCCGGCCAGGGAAGAGATCACAGAATCTAGGGATATGCCCAAATGCAGAGCGGCCCCTGACGCCGCCAATAAATTCTCCAGGTTAAACTTACCGACTAAGGGCGAGGTAAACGGAGCTGAACCCATCGGTGTCACCAAGGTACCGGCCATGCCCGTAGCACTGTAGGTCAAATCAACTGGGTGCAAATCGGCGGTGGGATCAGCAATGTGATAGGTCCAAACCTGCTCAGGACTCAAGCGCTCCAAAAGCTTCTGGCCATAGGGGTCCTTACTATTAATAATGGCGCGCCCCTTAAGATAGTCGGGGCTAAACAGTAACGCCTTAGCCTCAAAGTAATCGTCTAGATCCTTGTGATAGTCGAGATGATCCTGGGTGAGGTTGGTAAACACCGCCACCTCAAAGGAACAGCCCCAGGCTCGCTTTTGGGCCAGAGCATGGGAACTGACTTCCATGATGGCGTGGTGGCAATTGGCCCCAACCACCTTGGCCAGCTCCCGTTGTAAATCGACGGGGAAGGGGGTGGTGTGAACCGCCGTTTCCTGGTGTCCGGGCCAGCGAGTATAGAGGGTGCCCAGCAGCCCGGTAGGCAGAGCGGCGGCATTCAGCAAATGCTCAATGATATGGGTGGTGGTGGTTTTGCCGTTGGTACCAGTCACACCCACCAGATTGAGGGTCTGGCCAGGATAGTGGTAGAACCCAGCGGCAAGTTCCCCACAGGCCATGGCGATGTCTGAAATAGGGATAAGTAAGGGGGAATCGTCTGAGGCTGGTTGTTTTTTTAAGGCATGGGGGGAAATGATGGCTGCGATCGCACCGCCCTCCATGGCACTGGGCCAAAACTCCCCACCGTCCACCCGGGTACCCGGCATGCCAATAAACAGGTTACCGGGCTGACAGGTTTGGGAATTCGTACACAATCCAGTGACAGGTTGATCTAGAGCAGGATGATCCAGGCCGGATAGCAAACCAGATGGCACCAAACCAGATGGCAAGTGTGCCAGTAATTCACGCAGCATCATACAGTCATCACCCACATCGTTTGCCGCTATTCTGCCTCAAAAGGGCCGCAACCTAAAGGCTGGGATTTAACGCTATTTGCTCGCAAAGGGCCTTCATAGGTCTGGAACCCTACCGCTATTTACTCGCAAAGGGCCTTCATAGATCTGGGAACCTACCACTATTTGCTCGCAAAGGGCCTTCATAGATCTGGGAGCCTACCACTATTTGCTCTCAAAGGGCCTTCATAGGTCTGGGGACTCTAATACTATTTGGCTTCAAAAGGACCTAAATAGGTGTCTAACATTTTCTCCAATTGCTGCAGCGGAGCCCGTGGTGAAAGCCGAGGCAACGGCTGTTCCTTTTCCAATTCAGGGGTTTCAGGATAAGGAATCAAACGACACAGTACCGGAATTTCATACTGGTATTCCGCAAACCAAGCGGGGTTTTGTGTAATATCCCGAGCTTCGATCTCGATAGGCAGGTGCTGCAATTGAGCTAGCTTTTCCTCCAGACCTTCACACAGGTGGCACCCCGGTTTTGTGTAAAAAATGAGCTTTTTCATATTCGTCATTCTCCTATGCTGCGGAGCAAGATTTAATCATTACGGTTAACGCTTCTCCAAAAGATCGGCTAATCTACATTTCTCCGGTGGGTTATGGGAGATTATTGCGATAGAATAGTTCGGTGATCGTTTACGGGCTAAAACCCCACTTACACATATGGTTTCTTGTGTAGAAGCACAATCACGTAACCCGCTTCAATCAACGCCAAGACTTGATTTTGACCCCAGCCAGCTGGACCTCACCGAACTCAATCGGCGGTTTGAATCAGCCACTCCCCAAGAAATTTTGGCTTGGGCCCTGGCCACCGTTCCCAACTTGGTCCAGATGACATCCTTTAGCATGGGGGCCATCACCCACATGCTTTACCACGAGCTACAGGCCCGGATACCGGTTATTTTCCTGGATACCCTGCACCTATTTCCAGAAACTCTGCAGACGGCAGAGAAAGCCAAACATTTCTACAACCTAGAACTCCATACCTATCGGGCTGCCGCCAGCCGCGATGACTTTATCGCTCAGTACGGAGACAGGCTATGGGAACGGGACGTGGATCGTTTTCATCAGGTCACCAAGGTAGAACCGATGGAGCGTGCCTTGGAAGAGCTATCGGCACAAGCATGGATCACGGGTCGCCGTCGTGACCAGTCAGCCAATCGGCAAATAATGCCAATTTTGGAACGGGACCCCCATGGGCGACTAAAAATTAATCCCTTAGCCAACTGGACCCACAAGGATCTCTGGCGCTATACCTTTGCCCACCATGTTTTATACAATCCGCTCCATGACCAGGGGTATACCAGTATTGGCGATCAGCCCCTAACGACGAAGGTTGAAGCCGAGGAAGACGAACGCGCTGGCCGTTGGAGAGGGAGTATCAAAACCGAATGCGGCATCCATAATTAGGATTGAGGCTAGAAGTTCTAGGCCATCAAATCTATGGTGTGCACTTCATCCGTCCCTTGAGTCCATCCTCCAATCAAACTATTGACAAATAATTCTTGATGCATTCCGAAATTCCCTAGACCCAGAGTGATTGGTTAAGTGTTAGCCCGTAAGTGTCAACATTTAGCAAGAGAATCGACCCATGGAATCCTTGAGTAACTCGCAAGCAGAGCTATGGCGTAGCGCCACCGTAGGCGGTAGCGGTGGTAGATTTTTTTCAGATATCCCCTGGCCTCCCAACGCCAGCGATCGCATTTTGACCCAGACGGCAAAACCGATCGAAGTGCGGGTAAGGGTGGGGCGCAATGTCGACCAAATTCAGATGCGGTGGGAAACAGGCGAATTATCGGCCCATGGCGGCGAGGGCTCCGATATGGAATCCTTCGTCCTGAACCCCAATGAATATATTGCCAACGTTCTGGTGACGGCTCCCGGTGGTCGTTATGTGGGCTCCCTAGAACTGCTCACTAGCCAAAATCGCAGCGTGCTATTTGGTCGTCCTTCAGGCAAAGTGACGGATTTACAGGTACCGCCCAACCATCAGGTGGTCGGCTTTTATGGCTCCAGTGGTCGTTGGATCGATCAGTTGGGGGTAATTGCAGTGCCCGTTAGTCGGCAAACCCAGCCCCCACCTCCCCCAACGCCCAAGCCCGAGCGCCCTGCCAATCCATCCTTGGGGGCCATTCCCCGGGTGGGCATTGAATTAATTAAGCAGTTTGAGGGCTTTGCCCAGGCCTTGCCAGATGGTCGGGCCCAAGCCTACGCCGACCCCCTACGGGGCTGGGAAGTGCCCACCATTGGCTATGGCACCACCCGATATCCAGACGGGGTGAAAGTCAAGCAAGGGGACATTATTAATAAAACCCAGGCAGAAGAGTATCTGATTGACCATGTGGATCATTCCTGCCGCAAGGCCATGGAAAAGATTCCCACCTGGGGCCAGATGAATGATAACCAGCGGGGGGCACTCTACAGTTTTGCCTATAATCTGGGCTCTGGCTTTTATAGGGGCTATGACTTTGAGTCGATCACTCGGGTATGTGATTCGCCTGATCTTTGGGCGGATCATCGTTGGATAGCGGCCCAGTTTGTGAAGTATAGAAACCCAGGTACGTCTGTGGAAGAAGGACTGCGCCGCCGTCGTTTAGCCGAGGCGGAGCTGTTCTGTAAGCGGGCGACTTCAGCCGGACCCAACTGGGATGATGATCATGATGAGGCGGTGGAAGCGGGCGATCGCAAACCGGAGGAGCGGCTGGATCAGATTGTGCGAGATGTTGCTGGCACCGAACCCGTTGGAGCTGGGCTAACACCGGATATGTCCTTTGACACCCTGATTACGCCCCATATTACCTATGGCGAATTTGCCCTGTATGAGGAAGAGCGCCGGTTTCGCTACGACTACCAGTGCAAAACAGCCTACGAAATCTGCCTCTTCCTAGAACGATGCCGGGCTTATTTTGGCGGCTCTCCCTTGGTGATTACCTCCGGCTATCGTCCCCCTGAGGTGAATGCCAAAGTCGGGGGTGCCCGCCTCTCTGAGCATTTGTATGATGCCCCGGAAACAGGGGCGGTAGATTTTTATCTGAAGGACGTCAGCATCTACGAAGTGGAAGCTTGGTGTGATCAAACCTATGCCTACAGCATTGGCTATGGGGCAAAACGGGGGTTTGTCCATTTGGGCATGCGCCCCGGTAAACCAAGGGTACGGTGGGTTTATTAACGGGATATCTCTAGAAAATATCTAGGCAACCCTCTGGGGGTAGGCTGGTAAAGCACCTTAGCTAAACGGTTGATCCGGTGGATTTTTCGGCCTTGCCGACAACGGCATTTATTCGTCCCGATGGTGAAAATCGGGATGAGATCGCAATCCTGCTCCACCAGGTGGTGGATCTCATAGTGGAGACTATGGCTGGGGCAGCGGCTCGCTCCCCCCTCCCCCAGACGGAGGTATCCAAAAACTGGAGTCAGTTGCCCCAGACGTCGATTAGTCAGGAGCAGCTTTTGGAGGAGTTGCGATCGCAACTCCTCCAGTCCATGAATGCCGCCCATCCAGGGTACATCGGTCACATGGACTCCATCCCCACTACCCTGTCTGTCATCGGCGATCTGGTCGTCGCCGCCCTCAACAACAACATGTTGAGCGTCGAAATGTCGCCCGTTTTCTCCCGGCTAGAAACCCTCGTCCTGCGCCAAATCGCCCAGCTATTTGGCCTGGGCACCCAGGCCAACGGCGTCCTGGTCAGCGGAGGCAGTCTGGCCAACCTCCAAGCCCTGATTGTGGCCCGGAATATCGCCTTTAACACCCTCGAACAGGGCATCCCCCAGGGACAACAGCCGGTGTTCCTAGTCTCAGAAGTGGCCCATACATCCTTTCAAAAAGCAGCCATGGTCATGGGGCTGGGCACCCAGGCCGCCATTGCGGTGGCCACAAACCATAATTCTCAAATGGACCTGGACGATCTCCAAGCCAAACTAGCCCAGGCCAAAATCCAGGGACAGCACCCCTTTGCCATCGTCGCCACCGCTGGCACCACCGTCACTGGCAGCATTGACCCCATTGCCGCCATTGCCACCATCGCCCAAGCCCACCAGCTTTGGTTCCATGTCGATGCCGCCTACGGCGGGGCTGTAATGTTTTCCAACCGCCATCGTCACCAACTAGCAGGCATCGAACAAGCAGACTCGGTCACCTTTAACCCCCAAAAATGGCTCTATGTGACTAAGACCTGTGCCATGGTCATGTTTCGGCAGTTTGATCTGCTGCAGCATCACTTCAGGGTTCTCGCTCCCTACATGCACGACCATGACGATTGGCCCAACCTGGGCGAACTCACCGTGCAAGGTACCCGTCACCCCGACATTCTCAAGCTATGGCTCTCCCTGCAGCACCTAGGGCAAGACGGCTACAGCGCCATCATCCACCATAACTATGACCTCACCCAGACATTTACCACCGCCGTCAAAGCCCGCCCCTTTCTGACCCTCGCCAGTGCACCCCAGATGAATCTAGTGTGCTTTCGAGCCGAGCCCGCAGCCATACCGGTGGAGCAGTGGGATGACTGGAATCAGGCCCTACAACAATGGCTCCTAGAAAAAGGCCATACCTTTTTATCGCTACCCATCTACCGAGGGCAACGCTGGCTCAAGGCAGTCTTACTCAACCCCTTCACCACCAAGGATCAGATTAACCAAGTCTTTGCCCAAATCGATAGCTACCATGGCACCCACCAGGGATAACCCTTGACGGACTAAAGTAGAACAAACATACTGAAAGCGATGTGGGTTCTAAAAAGTTAGGGTTCACGCTGCCCCCCACCGGAAAACATCCCTTGAAAACGTCATGGTCAAGCTGCTCCATCTCTCCGATATCCACATGGGTAGTGGCTTTAGCCATGGACATATCAACCCAGCGACCGGATTAAACACCCGCCTAGAAGACTTTGTCGCCACCCTCACCCGGTGTATCGATCGCGCCCTGGATGAAGCAGTTGATCTGGTGCTGTTTGGTGGCGATGCCTTCCCCGATGCCACCCCACCACCGGTGGTGCAGCAGGCCTTTGCCCAACAGTTTCAGCGCTTAGTCAACGCCCACATTCCCACGGTTCTACTCGTTGGCAACCACGATCAGCACTCCCAGGGCATGGGGGGAGCCAGCCTCTGCATCTACCGCACCCTCGGGGTACCCGACATCATTGTAGGAGACAGTTTGACCACCCACCGCATCGAAACCAAAACAGGTCCGGTCCAAGTCATTACTCTCCCGTGGCTCACCCATTCCACCTTACTCACCCGCCCCGACACCGAAGGCCTATCCCTCAGAGAGGTGAATGAACTCCTGCTCGACCGCCTCCGGGTAGCCCTCGAAGGGGAAATTCGACAGCTAGAGCCCGACGTGCCCCATATTCTCCTGGCCCATCTCATGACCGATACGGCCACCTATGGAGCGGAGAAGTTTTTAGCCGTGGGCAAAGGCTTTACCGTGCCCATGGCATTACTGGCACGGCCCTGTTTCGACTATGTCGCCCTGGGTCACGTGCACAAACACCAGATTCTCTGCCAAGAACCGCTGGTGGTCTATCCCGGTAGCATTGAACGGGTAGACTTTAGCGAAGAAAAAGAGGACAAGGGATTTATCCTAGCCGACGTCCAACCCGGTCAGACGTCAGTGGACTTTTGTCCCTTACCCGTCCGTGCCTTTAAAACCATTGCCGTGGATATTTCCAAGACGGATGACCCCCAGGCCGAGCTGGAGCACACCCTGGCCCAAGCCAATATTACGGATGCCGTCGTGCGCCTAGTCTATAAACTCAACCCGGCCCAAATTGAACAGATTGATCATGCCGCATTGCACCAAGCCCTCACGGAGGCCCATGTCTATACCATCCATCCCGAACTGATTAGCCAGCTCACCCGTCCTCGCCTACCTGAACTCACTGCCGACAGCACCCGCGACCCCCTCATCGCCCTGCAAACCTACCTAGCGCACCGCGAAGACTTGGCCGACCTGAGTAGCGATATGCTGCAGGCAGCCCAGGCATTAATCAATGGCGATCTGAATGGTGATCAGGGCAACCCTGAGCTAGACACCACCCTGGACGCAGATACGCTGGTTGCCCATGAAATGCAAAATCAGCAACTGAGGCTTTTATAAGATCAACTTGAGGTTGGCGCGAGTCGTCGCCTGCTACAGCCCTAATATTCCTTGCCCCAGTCCCAGGCAAACCTGGGTGAGAAACTCCAGATTTAGGGTGGCCAGGGTATCGGTGGAACGATGGTAGTGGGGATTGCGCAACTCAGCCGTATCCGTCACCATAATGGCGTTGTAGCCCGCATCCCAAAAAGGGGCATGGTCACTGCGGCGAGTGGCAGGCAAGGGCCGCCCCTGCTGAACCATGGGTAACCAGGCACAATTCACCCCCGCCCCCCTAAAGGCCCGGTTAAATCGCCATAGCATGGGTATTGTCCGCCAGTTACCAATCAGGGCAATAAAATCCCCCGTCCGAGGGTAGAGGTATGCCATCCCAGGGACAGGATAGGCCTGGTCGGGGCCCGACTCACCGGCGCAATACCCCAGCATCTCCAGGGATAACATCAGGTGAACGGGTTGCCCCTGCAAACTCTGCACGTAGGCCCGACTACCCACCAAACCATATTCTTCCAGGTCAAACGCGACTAAATGCACCGGCCGTCGCGGGGGTTGCGCTGAAAATAATCGAGCCAGTTCCAGTAACACCGCCACACCGGTGGCATTGTCATCAGCCCCAGGACAACCAGGCACCGTATCGTAGTGAGCGCCAATCACCACGGGGGCCAAGGGCTGCCGACCGGGCAGGCTGAGGCATAGATTGTAATGCTCTCGCCCCCGATCTCCAAAGGCCATGGATGTCACGGGCCCCAATTGTGCTAATTGGGCACGAATATATTGCCGTGCATAGTAATGTCCCTGGGTCGCTAGGTAAGGATCGCGCTCCCGAATCAAGTCCTGTAGATGGGCCAGCAGACGTGCTTGAACCTGGTCCTTGCCCCGGCTATTCATGATGGAAAAAGACGGATATTACTAGCAGGATTTCACGGATGTTGTACATCACTATCCAGTATTTTTTTCTGGCCTACAGATGATTTTTACTTATTAGCGATCGCAAACTATAACCACCCCTGTCCTAAGCAACAGCCGATAGACCTTAGGGTTGAGACATTCATCTGAGTTAGCATAAGCCGTTCCATCGTTGAGGAACTGATGACAGAACTTATTCATGCTTAAAACAGACGGTATACTGAGGTGATTGTGATTTTAGATACAACTTTTTTGTGCCAGGCCATAGCGTTATCTTCCATTTTTCTGGCAGCAACTACCATCAAAAATTTTGAAACCACGGTTTCGTAGTTTGGGTTGGAGTTGCTTTTTAACTACAAGTGTTCATCTGTCTACTCCTTTATGTTTGATGTACCGGTTCTGGAAGTAACCGTTTCCTCAGCTCCCACCATTACCAATAGTGTGAGCCAAGCCAACCCAGTAGCTCTATCCAAACCGCAGATTTCTTCAGTTTTATTAAACGCTCTGGCAGTGCTGACCCAACCCGTCAGTATTAGTCCAGGTATAGAGGAGAAAATCGGAGAATCAACCGTATCCTCGTCCTCATCCCAGGCTTTATTCTCCAGTGCCCCCTTTCAACTACTAGAGCCGCTAGACCTAGCCAATTCAGCAGCAGACCTAGAAACAATTTTTTCACTCCCATTAGAACTCGACATCCTGGCTAAGACTGCGGATGCTAGTCCTCTAACAGCCAGCTCATCAACCATTGAGCTAGCAGCATCCAGTCTATCAGCCGCTAAAACAGACAGTAGTTATCAGGCATCCGCCACCACTACCCTAAAATCTGCGGCCGAAGAACTGGCCAAAGCCTCTCCTACTAAGTCCAACAAAGATTTGAGTCAATGTTTAGGCTTGCCTCAACTTAACAGCCAAGACATCACCAAATTTCAAGTTGTGCGCCAAGGTACCGTCATTGGCGAAGTGAACGACCTCAACAGCACCGGGCAAGCAGTTACCCTCTTGCAAGGAATGCTACAGCCTGAAGAAATTGTGCCCCATGAGATCACCCCAGTGTTAGGGAACGGACAACCCGCTATCCGGTTAAGTCGAGATGTCCTGCTCCAGGTAGTGCATCAGACTGAACAGGATGTAACTCCTGAGGAGAATCCAGCACTCAACAGCGAATGGGCCGCTATTACCTGGAGCGACCAGCTCCGCCAAGCCCTAGGGAGCACTCCCCTGGATGCTGGGAATGTGCAAGTCATGCTCAAAGGATTCCAACCCTCAGGGCAGCAACTTGATGGCCTAGCCTCTTGGTATGGTCCGTATTTTCACGGTCGTCTCACCGCCAATGGGGAAATATTTGATCAAAATACCCTGACCGCTGCCCACAAAACCTTGCCGTTTGGTACGGTTTTACAGGTGCGCAACCTGAAAAACAATCGCTCCGTTGTGGTGCGTATCAACGACCGAGGACCTTACATTGGCAAACGCTCCCTAGATTTATCTAAGGCCGCCGCCCAATGTTTGGGAAGCGAGACAGCGGGGGTCATTCCTTACGAAGCAACAATTCTAGAACACCCCTCAGCAGCAGCGGCCAAAAATTAACGCTGGGGCAAAGAACCCTACCGCAGCCAAGACTCAGGGCAAATAAGCCTTGGCCCTAAAGCCAAGGCTTATTCATTTTGGAAATCATCAATTTGGCACGGCACGCTAAGGGAGCTGGTTACCAAGTTGGATCAACGTAAAGGTTAATCACATAGGGAGACTGGGTGTTTGGCACCGCAGAAATACAGGCGCAGATCGGTTCTTCTTGCCCCTCAATCTCCACCTCGCAGGCGTGGCATGACCCCATCAGGCACCCAGTGGGAATGTTTACCCCTGCCCGCTCAGCCACGTCTAAAATCGACTCTCCTGGAGTAGCTGACACCGTGACATTATCGGGCAAAAAACTAACCTCAACAGCCATAGCATGTCCGTCTATTTGAACAACAAAGGTCCAGTCTCAATCCTATCGCAAGATTCCTTGAGACTGGCGATCGGTCAGGAGGGCTCAAGCACGGCCACTGTTTGAGTGGACTCCCCCGGTCTATCTTCTAAACTCAAACGCTTGGTGTGCCACCAATCCTGCATTTCACGGGAAAAGGTGTGGGTATATAGGGTAATCACAATGGGCTGGGCCCGGTAACCTTGACCAATAATTTCCACACAATAGGATGGGTGGCGTTGGGTAGATAGATCAACAATAAACCGTCGACCAATGCGTCGCCAGCTCGGTTCTTTGCCCCGCCACTGCAGACGGCAACAGGGCCAAGGTAACTGATCGCGATCAAATAGCCGACAACAAGGCCCTGTAACGCGATAGGTCAAATGGGCACCAGGACTCTGGAAGATATGTCCTGTGGGCCAGGGATGCTCACCGATGGGGGGTTGGGAGGATACTAGCAACTGACTGAGCGCGACAAAACAGGTTTAGACTCAGGTTTAGACTGGCAAAATCGTGCCACGGCCCAGCCTATGATTTAGAACAGTAGTGTACGAAATTTTGTAGGAATATTCTATGGCTGATACCATCACCCCAGCTGTTAGCGATCGCATCTGCAAACACATGAATGACGATCACGCCGACGCTGTCCTGATCTATGCCCAGAAATTTGGCGATGCCACCGCCGCCACCGCCGCCACCATGAAGTCTATCGACAACACAGGCATGGACCTAGACGCCATCGTTGCCGGTGAAACTACCCTTGTGCGGGTCAGTTTTGAACGCCCCCTAGCGGATGCCAAAGATGCCCACCATGTCCTGGTGGAGATGCTAAAGCAGGTTAAGCAAAATTAGAAGATTGAAGGCAAGGGGAGGAAAAACCAAATTGCCCGCGACTTCCCCTAGCTTTTTTCACCCTAGCCCTTTTAAAGCTTGCCTTGACCTAACGCTCTAGATCCGTGGTTGGCACATTACAAGCCCGCCTGAAATCATTCCCACCCCAGTAAGTGGACCCGCACAGATTAGCATCGGTCAAATCGATATCATGCACAAAGGTCAGATCAAAATTTGAGCGCTGCAGTTGAGAACCAACAAACCGAGTTTTATGAATATACGCTTCCATAAAATTGGCCTCTGTCATGTCGGAATACGAGAAATTGGCATAGTTCAGGATTGATTGCTCTAGGTCGGCACCGACAAACCCAGCATTGACAGCACTGGTATTGGCAAAATTAGTCGAACGTAGATCAGCCCCCGAAAGGTTAGCCCCATCTAAAATCGCATAGAAAAAGTTGGCACCTTTTAAATTGGCACCCTCTAAATTGGCGCCCGTCAGGTCTAGGCGTCGTAAATCGGCTCCCCGCAGATCACAACCCGGACATTCCTTAACGCCACCATCCAATACATCATTTATGAAGCGCTGCAATGCAGCTTCATCCAGCGCCTGGGCTGGGGGACTGTCAGCCAGCACACCCGTAAATACTGTGACGGCCACTAAAGCGACCGGGATCTGGCCACAATGCCGTAACCACTGGGGTATTCCTTTAACCATGGACCACATCCTTTCACTGGAGTATTGCAAAACACTTCTATCGTGTCAAATTCAGCATGATGGCGGCAAGTCCCCCGAGAATAAACCTAAAAAAAGTAAACCTAGCTACTCAATGGGGTTAGGTTGTCCGTAGGGTAAGAATATTTGACCTTAGTTTTTCTAAAGCTTCACGCTTCCATCAAGAAAAATTACTGTAACGTCACTTCCTTGTTGCCATCGGGCACCATTCAACACAGGTCCTGCTTCATAGTTTACCAACGCACAACACAATGAAACCACTACGCTTAGCGATAGCTGCCGTTACCGCAGCCACCCTAACAATTTTTGGTGCTACCACCCGCGTAGATGCCCAATCCTTTGATAGTGTCGAAGCCGATCAGGCAGCCTTTGTCCTAGTGGCGGCTCCCGGTGGCGGCCTACTGGGTCGACCAGAATTTATGATCATCGAACAAAAGAGCAATGCTCAGCGATGCTGGAGCGAGTCCGGAGCCCAGCCTACCCAAATTGAGCCCCTGCTATTGAACTTTGACTTTAGTGGCATTTGTGGCCGCAGTACCGATAGCAATGGCTACTCCATTCGCGCCGGGGATGGGGATGCTGGCAGGCGGTTCAACCTCGCCATTACCGAAAAAGATGGTGAATATTTGCTGGTCGCCACACCCAGCTCCTTCCCCACCAATCCCTATCGCAACTCGCCGCCCCTCACCTTGGGTCGCACCTTTGGCAAAGCGAGTAATGGCTTCACTAAAATTTTCCTCAATCCTGGCTGGCGCTTGACCCGTCGTGCATTTGAAGGTCGCACTCTCGGGCATCTTTACCTAACCAATGATGCTACGTTGGCCGCCCTGGTTGAACAAGGGGGTGGTCCTGTCGTCACTGAACCACCGGTGACTCCTCCTGTGGTGACACCACCCACAACGGTTACCTTCCGTGATGTGACTAGCGATGTGTACGCAGCTCAGATTAGCCGAGCCGTAGAAATCGGCTTTATTGCTGGCTTCGAGGATGGTACATTCCGCCCTCGCGAGGCCTTGACCCGTGAGCAGTTGGTATCCATGGTGATTGAAGCCCTGGATGCCGAGGAGAATATTTCCATCGCCCTGCCCAGTGCCGTGACCACTAACCCCTTCACGGATGTTGCCAGCAATCGCTGGAGTGCGGCCAAGATTCAGTTTGCTAGCCAGAGCGGTATTGTCAGCGGCTATCCCGAAGGCGACTTCCGCCCCGCCCAGAAAGTGACTCGGGCTGAAATGATGGCTGTGGTTCGCCGTGCGGCTGAATATCGCAAGCGGGTGCTGGGGCAAGGAACAGCATTAACTCCGACCCAGAGTGCCTTCACCTTCTCAGATACCCAGGGACATTGGGCGGCGGATGTGATTTCTAGCCTGTCGGCTTACTGCGGTATTGCTACCCCGGTAAATGAGTCGGGTTCTGCCTTTGTGCCGAATAGTGACGCCCTGCGTAACTATTCGGCTACGGCTGTTGTGCGGTTGGTGGATTGTGCTAACTAGGTTTTCATTTAGTTAAAGACACGTTGGCCGATGGCATGCCTGCCATCGGCCAATCTAGTTGATAAGGTCATCAGGGGGCTGTTCTGTCGGAATAGCCCCCTTAATTTATGGCGTATACCAACCCCATAGGGATTAAACTCATTCCCAAGCTCATTGCTATCGATGGCAGACAACGCCAAAACATTGGCCCAAAAATTGACCAAATCCACTGAGATTATGATGTAACGGTTAAATAGATTGGGCCAATACGCCGATCGATCTGAGGGATGAAGGGGTCATGCTGGAGTAAGGATATGCGAGTAACAGGCCGATGACGGTTTCAAGGACTGTATGTATTGGTTTTTTAGCGGTAATTACCGTTGGCACATTATTACTGATGCTACCCTTGGCAACAGCTAGCGGCGAATGGACTAGCCCCATTGTGGCTCTGTTTACGGCGACGTCAGCCGTCTGTGTCACGGGCTTGATTGTGGTGGATACGGGGTCGTATTTTTCACCCCTGGGCCAAGGAATTATTGTGCTGCTGATTCAGGTGGGTGGCCTCGGCTACATGACGGCGACTACCCTATTGCTACTGCTGCTGGGCAGACGGTTAGGTCTCAAAGACCGGTTGGCCATTCAGCAATCGTTGGATACGGCTGAATTATCATCTGCCGCATCTCTGATTAAGTCAATCATTGCCATGACAATGGTTTTTGAGCTGAGTGGGGCGTTTTTACTGATGCCTCGCTTTGCCAGTGACTACGGTGCCAGCAGGAGTTTATGGCTCTCCCTATTCCATAGCGTCAGCGCGTTTAACAATGCTGGGTTTAGCTTATTTGCCGATAGTTTGGTGCAGTACGTTCATTCGCCTTTGGTAAATGGAGTGATTGCGGCGCTGGTGATTCTTGGCGGCATTGGCTACCAGGTGATTATGGAGGCGTTTATTTGGATGCGCGATCGCATCCACCGCCAACGCAAACATCAGGTGTTTTCGCTGCACTTTAAGGTGGTCACCAGCACGACCCTAGCCCTTCTAGTCTTGGGGACCCTAGCCTTTTTTGCCGTAGAGTTTTTTAACCCAGACACCCTGGGACCTGAGCCGCTGAATGTGAAACTGCTGGCGGCGGGTTTTCAGTCGGTGATTATGCGAACGGCTGGATTTAACTCCATTGATATTGGGGCGATGAAGACCAGTTCGTTGTTTATTGCGATCGCACTCATGTTCATCGGCGCGAGTCCTGGCAGCACCGGCGGCGGCATCAAAACCACCACCATCAGGATTTTGCTGAACTGCACCCGAACGATACTCAAAGGAGAAAATGAAGTCCTAGCCTACCAGCGGGAAATCCCTGATAAACGGGTGCTAAAAGCAATCAGCGTCGTGGTGGCTTCTGCCATCACCGTGGTAATGGCGACTATTTTCCTATCCCTAACGGACCCAGGCATTGAGTTTATCGAACTGCTGTTTGAGACCGTCTCCGCCTTCGCCACCGTCGGCGTATCGACGGGCATCACCGCAGAATTATCCACCCTGGGGCAAATCGTGATCATTGCCACCATGTACATTGGCCGGGTGGGCATTTTGCTCCTGATGTCGGCCCTATTAGGAGACCCCAAACCCAGCAACATTCACTATCCGGAGGAAGACCTGTTAGTCGGATAAAGACTTATTATGCAGGGTATCTACTTAAGCCTGAAAATCCTGACTAGGTGGGGAATCAGGGGTCAGAAGCCAGTGAGGCCCTGATTCCTGACTCCTGAATACTATCCTTGGGAAAAACGTCCCGCTTTGAGTTGGTAACCATTATCCAAGGCCTGCCTGACCGTTCTCAGAGTCAAGTCGCTGTAATGGCCCATCTCCCTTACACGGCTGCTTCTGGTAATGGTGATGTCGATCGGTGTAATTTTCAATTCCTCTGCCAGGGTGCCTAAAGCTGGATCAATCGCATCAATATTGCCAACCACAATAGTCACCAAGTCCTTAGGCTTCAGATTTCGTTGAGCGGCTGCTAACACCTGCTCCACCGTGGTGGACTCTACTTCCTTCTGAAACTTAAAGACAAAATCTGATGGATAGCCGTAATACTCATAGCGAATCAGCCGCGACAGGGTTTGCTCTGGCGTGGCAAAGTTAAACACAAAGCCGTTCAACACCGCATCTTTGGCATATTGCAATTCCTCAGCCGTGATCGGCTCCTGACGGACCCGCTCAATTTCCCGATACATGGTTTCAATAAAGGGCACCGTTGCCTCAGACCGAGTCTGACCACCGCCAATAAACAAGCCAGGATGATCATAGCGGGGACTCCAGAAGGCATAGACCACATAGGCTAACCCTTGGCGCGACCGAATATCGTTAAACAACCGCCCCCCAAAACCATTGAGCACTTCATTCAAAACCACCATGGGGGCATGGTCCGGGCTATCTAAACGCCCCCCCAAATGACCGATGTGAATGTAGCTCTGGGTCAGTTGCGGCTGATCCACCACATATAAGCCATTGGTTTTCTGCTGTACCTGGGGTAGAGATAAATTGGCCTTACCTTTCACCTCAGGAGACCAATCTGCAAAAAATTCTTCAATTAGGGCCTTCATCTGCCCGGCATCAAAATCACCGCTGATGCCCAAAATAGTTCCCCTGGGCTGAATCGCTGCCTGGTAAAAGTCAACGATGTCATCCCGCGAAATATTGTCCACATCCCTGTATTCCACCATGCGAGCAAACGGGCTTTCTTCACCGTAGATCAGCTTACGAAACTCGCGGGTGGTGACCTCATCCGGGTCGTCATTACGGCGGGCAATACTGCCGCGATATTGGCTTTTAATCAGGTCAATCTTGTCGGGGGCAAAGGCTGGCTGCTGAATCACCTCAGCAAAAATCGAAAATACATCCGCCAAATCTTCGCTTAGGGCGCTAAAACTGGCACTGCCGCTGGTGGCCTCCAGGCTAGTTTCAACCGACGCCGCCCGCTGCTCTAGAAACTGATTGAGCTCGTCAGGGGTATAGCTAACGGTGCCCCCGCTTCGCATAGCTTCCCCCACCATCCCCGCCAGGCCCGCTTTTCCTGGGGGCTCCATAAACTCACCAGCCTTGAACGTGGCGGAGCCACTAATTAAAGGCAAGTCGTGTTTTTCCATCAGGTACACCACCATGCCGTTGGGCAGCTCGTAGCGCTCAAACTCAGGAATTTGAATTTCCCCTAGAGGGGCAAACTCCAAGTCGTTATAATCCCTGGCCGTCACCGCATTGGCAGGCTTGCTCCACCCAAGGGTAAGGACCAAGCCTAGGGTGGCCATAGCTAAGAAAAAACCTGTGGTCAGACGACGTTGGGAGAACCAGAACATAGGAGATATAGGAGGGTAGGCATTGCCCACCAAATCAATGGGCAAAAAATGAGCAAGCAGAAATAGGAAGGATCAACACAGCCATTGAAGCATCGGCATCACCCCAGGAAACAATCAACCATTATGAGTCTGCCGATAGCAGTTTACCAACGGTGCGATTGCTAGGGATAAAGGTTGCTCGAGCCACCCGCTGCACATCTTCAGCAGTCACGGCTTCGATCGTCTTTAATTCTTCGAATACATTGCGCCAATCATCGGTCTTAGCTTCATACTCCGTCAGCAAGCTAGCCATACCTGAGTTGGAATCCAGACTCCGTAATAGGGATGCTTTGGCTTGGGTTTTCACCCGCTGTAGTTCTTCCGGTGTAACGGGTTCCTCCTTCAGCTGGGTGAGCAAGACATCCATCCGTTCAGCCATTTCATCGACGGTGTGCCCAGGGGCGGTCAGACCATACAGCAAAAGAATATTGCCGTAGCGGTCGCCAGGAAACCCATTGGCGCTACCAATGTTCAGGGAGACTTGAGATTGCTCCACCATGTCTTGATACATGCGGGATGTACGTCCGCCAACCAAAATGCTTTCAATCATGGCATAGACCACGTGGTCTGGATGGTTGATGCCGGGACGGTGGAACCCTTCCAGATACCAAGGCTGACTGGGCAAGGTGAGTTCAAAGGATTTTTCTGCCGTTTGTGTCGGCTCTTGGATGGTGACTTCCGGGGGCAAACTACGGGCTTTGGAACGGCCAAAGTAGGCCTGGGCTAATGCTTTCACATTATTGGGGTCCACATCGCCGACCACGGCAGCAATCAGGTTACTGGGTCCGTAGTAGGCGTCAAAAAATTGGGCAACGTCTTCTCGGGTGGCGGTGCGTAGATCCTCCTGGTAGCCAATCACCGGTCGGCGATAGGGATGCTTGTCAAAGGCTACTTCTAGGAACTTTTCAATCAATTGGCCGATGGGGGAGTTATCCACCCGCATCCGGCGCTCTTCGAGAATGACTTCTTTTTCTTTATAAAATTCGCGGAAAACTGGGTCGAGGAAACGGGCTGACTCCAAGGACATCCATAGCTCTAGCTTATTGGAGGGCAAGCTGTAGAAGTATCGCGTGGCGTCGGCGGAGGTAGTGGCGTTCAGACCCTGTCCGCCCGACTGTTCAATAATTTGACCAAATTTGTTTTGTTCGACGTATTCTGCGGCTTGGGCTTGGAGGGTTTCAAACTGCGATCGCAACGCCGCCACCTGTGGCTCATCCCCCGTCTTCTCAGCCGCCATCAGCTGATCAAACACCGCATCCATCTCTTGCAACAGGGGGGCCTCCGCTTGGTAATCCTTCGTGCCGATTTTAGTTGTCCCCTTAAAGGCCAAATGCTCTAGATAGTGAGCCACCCCCGTCTGACCATCCGCCTCATTCACGGCACCCACCTTGGCATATAGCATCATCGACACCACCGGAGCCTGGTGACGTTCCAGCACAATGAACTTCATGCCGTTATCAAGGGTAAACTCGCTAACGTCATTCGCCACCCGATCAATGTAGGGCTGAATCGAGTTTTCTGCGACTTCATCAACGACCAGCGGAACTTGAGCTACCCCATCGGGCACCTGGGCCCAAGCCGGTTCACCCAAGCCAAGCCAAAACGACAGCACTAAAACAGCTGCCCACAAAAATACCGCCCTCGCCCTTACCAACGGAATTACGCCCATAGCACCTCAGCGCAAAATACCGTTACCAGCATAGATACTTTTATATATATTGTGCTGAAAATATAATGATAGTTCCGCGAAATCACGGAATATTCTTGAATACCTGTGCCCTAGCAGGGGGATAAAGCCAGAGTCAATCCGCAGCGCCAAGACTCCCAAAATTGATTACACCCTCTACAGAGCATCTACGTTACGTAGATTGGGTTACGTAGATTTCAGATAGGTATATTTATAAAACGCAAACATCTCGAACAAACCACCGACAATACTTAGGGTCAGGCAAATACTCACCACACCGTGCCACACATCACCGGCCCCAAACGTGACCAAAAAATCCATCAGACGATCTTTCCCCAGATCACTGATGGCGGCCAAAGGAGACCATGAACCCAATGTCAGGGCCCCTAAGGCTATGGCCAAAATGGCTGCAGGCAAAAGGAAGCAAATCCCCGTCGTCAAAACCAAAGATATCAATAGCTGTAAGCCCATCTTTAACCCCCACCACACCGTACAAGGGTGCAAGAAACCACCCCAACCATAGGGGCTATTGATGGCAATAAACGCCAACTTGAGGAATCTTAAATTTTCATAAAATTACAGAGCATTTAGAACCGTAGCTTCATCTTTTGCTTAACCAATTAGAATACTTCGCAACCCTTAGAATATAGATTTGCACCATAGTTCACGCTGTAGGTAATTGCTGCAGGCTGATAGATACCGTGATCTATCACCTGTAGTTTGTTGCTTACTTTGCCCCATCCCTAACGGAGTTGCTTGCCTTGTTCGGCTCATTTTCCACATCCAGCCTGGCCAGATGGGGCCAGCGTCTATTGGCGGCAGTTATGCTCGGCGGTCAAGTAATTGTCCATTTAGTGACCCGCCCCCTACACCGACGTAACACCATCGAGCAAATGGCTGCGGTGGGGCCGGAGTCTTTACTCATTACCCTAGTGACCGCCAGCTTTGTCGGCATGGTGTTTACCATTCAGGTCACCCGAGAGTTTATTGACTTTGGAGCCACCACGGCCGTCGGTGGAGTATTAGCCCTCACCTTAGCCAGGGAACTAGCCCCCGTCCTCACCGCCGTGATCATTGCCGGGCGGGTGGGATCTGCCTTTGCAGCGGAAATTGGCACCATGCAGGTGACCGAACAGATTGATGCGTTACAGCTCCTCAAAACTGACCCGGTGGATTACCTGGTCATCCCCAGGGTGCTGGCCTGCGCCCTGATGCTGCCCCTACTCACCATCCTGTCATTCATTACCGGCATGACCGGGGGACTGATTATTACCTCCACCATGTTCAACATTTCCCAAACGGTTTTTCTCGACTCCGCCCGAGTCTTTCTGGGGGTGTGGGATCTCGTGAGTGCCATGATCAAAGCCCTAGTGTTTGGCGGTCTAATCGCCATCATTGGCTCTAGCTGGGGGCTCACCACCACCGGGGGCGCTAAAGGCGTCGGTCAGTCCACCACCACCGCCGTGGTCACCGCCCTACTGGCTATTTTTATCAGTAATTTTTTCCTGTCTTGGCTCATGTTCCAAAGCTCAGCTGTGACTTTTTAAATCCTCAGGCCAGTTTCTCTGAAGGATTTCCTGGGACAGTGGCCAATGTCCAGCTTATATTTCCACCTCGGTAAGCTTATTGAGATAGCGCTCGATGAGTAAAATCGCCACAATGTCATCAATCGGTCGGGGAATGCTGCGGATGCGTTGGGGCAACAGACGACTGAGCCCCTTGGGGGGAAACATTTCCCAGTAGAGATCGCGGGCCTCCAAACTGCTGTAGCGTTCATCCACCAAAATCACATTCGGAGCCTCCTGCAAACGCGACAGCTCATGTTTCCAAAGCTTTGCCCCGGTCTGATCACCCATCACAATCAGAGAAATGGGATAGGTCTGGCGGAGAGATTCAATGTGATCGATCACCTCCCCCACCAAGATGACCTCGTGGTAACACAGGGTACGATCCACCCCGACAATGGCTAAACCACATTTGTATCGACCTGGATCGAAGCCTAAAATAACCGGTTGCGATAGTTTGGAAAAAACAGTGGAGGTCACAGGGCGAACGGTCCAGAAAAGGCACTAGATATAGGCTGACACTAGGCGCATCGGGCCTCTGTGTTGGATATCACCATTTTACGCCCATCTTTAGGGTGCCTGCATCAGCATCGGACGCCATCGAGCAAGTCTGCCAACCACCAATTCTGCATATTTGGCGAAGGATAGCTTGCGCTTTCAACAAAATCTGGCAAACTAAAGTCTGGCGGAATAAATTGGGTGCGCAGCCAATGGGGGAGAAGCATCCTATCCTGTTGTTCAGTTCGCCTCATTACGGTTGACGGTTTAGGGCACAACCGTTAATTTTGCGCAGATGTTAATAGCATTGACAGTGGTTGTGAATGGAATACCAATGCTATGGTCTAAGTACACTTGTACGCACTAGTTCGGGTGCGCCTGCTTTGTGCATGTAAAGCGAGTTGAACTATCCCACTTTAAGTCTTTTGGAGGGACGACTCAAGTTCCTCTGCTCCAGGGCTTTACCGTTATTTCTGGCCCTAACGGCTCGGGGAAATCAAACATCCTCGATGCCCTTTTGTTTTGTTTGGGGTTGGCTAGCTCCAAGGGCATGCGGGCAGAACGCCTGCCGGACTTAGTCAATCAAAATCATGCCAGTCGCCGCTCCACCGCAGAAGCGAGCGTCACGGCTACGTTTGATATTAGTGATATTCCAGTGGAGCTGCTACAGAGGGATGAGGATGCAGCCCCAACCCCCAACCATGAAGACAACCTAGAGCAACCTGAGGAAGATTTAGCGGCAGAAATAGCTCCAGAAACACCAGGAGATGAGCCTTCGCCTGTAGCTGAGAGCACCCCAGATGCCCATAGCCCCCAGGCCGATATCCAGGCAGGAGAGACCGCCACTCCCGATAACATCGTGCCCCTACCCAGGGAATGGAGCGTCACCCGCCGCTTACGGATCACCTCCCAGGGGAGCTATACATCTAACTATTTTATTGACGGTCAGCCCTGTACCCTCAATGAGCTGCATGACCAGCTCCAAAAGTTTCGCATTTACCCCGAGGGTTACAACGTGGTGCTCCAGGGGGACGTTACCAGCATTATCTCGATGAAATCGCGGGAACGTCGGGAAATTATTGACGAGCTGGCGGGGGTGGCCTCGTTTGATCGCAAAATTGACCAGGCTAAGCTCAAGCTGGATATGGTGCGGGAGCGGGAAGAACGCTTTCGCATTGTGGAACGAGAACTAATTGATCAGCTGGAACGGCTGGATCAGGACCGTAAAAAAGCTGAAAAGTATAAGCAGCTGAAGGCGACGCTACAGGAAAAGACCCAGTGGCAGGCGGTGCTGGTGTGGCAACAGCAACAGCGGCAAGCCCAGCAACTAGAGGAACAAATCGCCCAGGGCAAAGAGCAGGCGATCACCCTGGGCCAGCAACGGGAAGCGTTGATTGCGCTGATTAGCACCACCGCCACCGAGCTAGAGGAGCTCAGCACGAAGGTTAAGGCCCTGGGGGAAGAAGAGCATTTGGCTCTCCAGGCCAAGCTGGCCACCCAGGAAGCCGAACTGCGTCAGCTAGAACGCCAGGAACAGACCCTCACCCAGTCCACCCGAGAGCTGGCGGCCAAGTTGCAGGCCACCCAGGTGGAGTTGCAGCGCCAAAACCAAGACTGGAAAACCCTAGGCCAACAGTTAACCAGCCTGAGTGAAACTGAGCTCACCCAGCTGCAAGCAGCCAAGGATCGGGCGGCGCAAGCGGTGGAGGAAAGTCGAGAAGCGACGAGCGCGATCGCAACCGCCTCCCAAGCCTGGGTCGCCACCCAAACCAACCTCCGCCGAGAGGTTGAGTCCCTGCTCAGTGCCCTCGAACCCCAGCGCAGTGAGCAGGTGCGTCTCCAGGAGCGTCTCCACCAGCTACAAAGCCAAATCGCCAGCCAAACCACCACCCTCCAAGGCTTGGCAGTGGAACTAGCCGCCACCCCCGCCATCGCAGGCACCCAGATCGCCACCACAGAAGCCACCATTCAAACCCTGGCCCAAGCTGTAGCCGCCGCTGAACAGGAACTCAAAATCCAGCGCGCAACCCGCGACCGATTACTCCAAGAACTGCGGGAAAAGCAGCGGGAATTGGACAAGCTGGAAGCCCAGGAACAGGCCCTGCAGGAAACCCATGGCACCCAAGCCACGGAGGTGCTGGTCAAAAGCGGCCTCGCCGGCATCTGTGGTCTAGTGGCTCAGCTGGGCCGGGTAGACCCTAAATATCAAACCGCTTTAGAAATTGCGGCCGGTGCCCGCCTCGGCTATCTAGTGGTGGAAAATGACGGCGTCGCCTCCCGAGGCATCGACATTCTCAAGCGCCAGCGCGCGGGTCGGGCCACTTTCTTACCCTTGAATGCAATTCGTGCCCCCCACCATCAAAAGGTTGGCAAGTGGGAACGCCCCGATGGCTTTATCGACTATGCGGTGGATCTGATTGAATGCGATGACCTCTACCGTGAGGTATTTGCCTTTGTATTTGGTAATACGGTGGTGTTTGAACAACTGCATGAGGCCCGCCGCCATCTGGGCAAATTTCGCATGGTCACCCTGGATGGGGAAGTGCTAGAAAGCAGCGGTGCCATGACCGGGGGTAGCCTGCGCCGCCAGGGTCGGCTCCACTTTGGCACCGTCGAAGCTGGAGAATCGGCTGAAGCTAAAGCGCTGCGGGAACGGATACAGGAAATTGAGCAAATTTTGGTGAGTTGCGATCGCGCCCTAACCAACGCCGATGCCACCGTCCAAACCCAGTCCAAAGCCCTGATCGACGCTCGCCAGAGCTACCGAGAGCAGCAGTTGCAAAACACCCAATCCGAACAGCAACACCAACAGCTGCAACAACGCCTCGACCAAGCCCAACAGCAGCAACAGCAATATCAAGCGGAATACACCACCGCCCAAGCCCGACTGCAAACCCTGGAAACAGCCCTGCCCGAGCAGGAAACCCGACTCCAGCAAAAACGCCAAGAGCTAACCGCCCTAGAAGAATCCCAAACCCACAGCGAATGGCAGCAGGCCCAAATTAAGGTGCGGGCCTTAGAGGCGGAACTGACTGAACGGCAGCAGGCCCTGCAAACAGCCCTGCAGCGACAAAACGAGCTGGAAGTCCAGCGGCAGCGCCTCCAGGAAAAAATTCAGATCGCCCAGCGAACCTTAGACCAGGGTCGTCAGCAGCAACAGACCCAAATTAATCAACAGACAGAATTCAATCAGCAGCAAGCCACCCTGAAACAGGAGATAATCGCCACCCAAGCCGCCCTGGCTGAGCTGGATAAAACCCTAGCCGGGGAAAAAGCCGAACGCGATCGCAAAGAACACCAACTCCGGGACCAGCGCAACCAGCTGCAACAGCTAGAGTGGAAGCAACAAAAACTCAGCGAAACCCAGCAGGAACGCCAACAGCAGTTGACGGATCTGCAAACCGCCCTCGAGACCCAACAGGCAGAACTCCCCGACCCCCTGCCCGAAATCCCAGACGACCTCACCCTAGAAACCCTACAAAACCAGCTCAAGTCCCTGCAGCGCCGCCTAGAAGCCATGGAACCCGTCAACATGCTGGCCCTAGAAGAGTACGAACGCACCCAGGAACGCCTAGAGGAACTCACCACCAAGCTCACCACCCTCGAAGACGAGCGCACCGAACTACTGCTGCGGATCGAAAACTTCACCACCCTGCGCCGTCATGCCTTCCAAGAAGCCTTTGAAGCCGTCAACAAAAACTTCCAGGCGATTTTTGCTGAGCTATCCGACGGCGACGGCTATCTTCAGCTGGACGACCCGGAAGATCCCTTCAACGGTGGCCTCAATCTGGTGGCCCACCCCAAGGGCAAACCCGTCCGACGCCTAGCCTCCATGTCCGGTGGCGAAAAATCCCTCACCGCCCTCAGCTTTATCTTTGCCCTCCAGCGCTACCGTCCCTCACCGTTCTACGCCTTTGACGAAGTGGATATGTTCCTCGATGGTGCCAACGTGGAACGCCTGTCCAAAATGATCCGCCACCAGGCTCAGCAGGCTCAGTTCATCGTCGTTAGCCTCCGTCGCCCCATGATCGAATCCGCTGAACGCACCATTGGCGTCACCCAGGCTAGGGGAGCCTATACCCAGGTACTGGGAATTAACCTCCAGCGGGCTAGCGCTGGGGGATAGGGGAAGCGTTTCGGTTTCACACACTGTCAAAAAAACGAAGTATAGGGTGTAATGTGATGAGGCACGTTTTTTTACTTCAGAAATCTGCCCACTGCATTACGTAGACCTATAGACACTTCACAGTAAACCCCAGCGATGAGTTTTGAACAAAGTCGGCTGCGCTCCGACATGATTGGCACCCAAGTGATTACCCGCGATACAGGCCGTCGTTTGGGCGTAGTCAGTCAGCTTTGGGTCGATATAGATAGAGGTCGCGGTGAAGGCGGCGAAGTCGTTGCCCTGGGGCTACGGGATAATATTTTATCTAGAGTCATCTCTGGACCAGAGCAGATTATGCTGCTGAGCAGCATCCGCAAAATTGGCGACGTCATATTGGTGGATGACGATTCAGCCATTGAAGATGACATCAGCATGGCCAATTACACCAATCTCATCAAAAGTGAAGTGATTACGGAGTCAGGGGAAGGTCTGGGTCGTGTCCGTGGGTTCAAATTTGATGTGGTCAGTGGCAAACTACAGTCCCTGGTGATCGCGTCCATGGGACTACCTCAAATTCCCGATCAGGTGATTAGTTCCTACGAACTACCTGTTGAAGAAATTGTCAGCACTGGCCCCGATCGAATCATTGTCTTCGAAGGATCAGAAGAAAAACTGAAGCAAATTAGCGTTGGCCTATTAGAACGGCTGGGCCTGGGCTCCACCCCTTGGGAGCGGGAAGACGACGGATACATCATGCCCACCTCTGCCAGCAATCAACTCCCATCAGGCGTCAAACAACAAGCTCCACCACCACGACGGGAGGTGGCACCGCCCCAACGGCTCGAACTTGAACAGCCCATTCGTCCTCCGGTGGAACAACCCATGCCTGAGGCTGAGCCCTACCAAGCCCAACCCCTCAACATTCCCCAAAAGAAAAAAGTCATGGAATATGAAGAGGACGACTTCTAATCCTATGGCAGGATAGATAGTCCCCTGCTTGCATCAGCCGATAGAATCCACCCATTCTGGCATGCATGACATCGGTTCCTAGGTCACTTAGTCGTTTTGTGCTCAGTAGTTTTGTGCTCAGTAATTTGCCGTGGCTGTTCTCCCTGCTCCCCTCAACCAGCTATTTGTCATGGGTTTACCGGTACATGCCAGTACCGATTATGTCAGCTGGCTGATGGAAACCATGCGGGCAGGGGTGGGTGGCCATGTCATCACCCTGAATGCGGAAATGTGCGTCCAGGCTGAAACCAATATCGATCTGCAGAAACTTGTTCAGAGCGCCACCTTAGTTATTCCCGATGGGGCTGGCATAGAACTTTATTTTCAGTGGATCCAGCGGCGCAACCTCAAACGGTATCCAGGGATTGAGTTTGCTGTGGATGTCTTAAAACAGCTCCAGCCTACAGAACCGGTGGTTTTCTATGGTGGAGCTCCTGAATTAGCCCAGACGGCAGCGGAACATTGGCAGCGGCAATGTCCAGATTTAAATGTTGCGATCGCACAGCACGGCTATCTCTCAGACAGCGAACAGCTAGATTTCCAAAGCCAACTCCAGGCCATACAACCCAGCATCATCTTTGTCGGCTTAGGAGTTCCCCGCCAAGAACTATGGATTGCCGCCCACCGCCATCTTTGCCCCAAGGCCATGTGGATCGGTGTCGGCGGTAGCTTTGACATCTGGGCTGGGAAAAAACAGCGCGCCCCCCATTGGATGCGTAACAACAATTTAGAGTGGCTCTATCGCCTCTACCAAGAACCCTGGCGCTGGCGACGGATGCTGGCCCTACCCAAATTTGTCCTCCGCTCCATCGGCTATGACCTAGGCTGGCGGACCTAAGCCGCTCCGCAACGCCCCAAAAAGTTCCATAAAATTTATCAAGGTGCTGGACATTCGCCCCATTGCCTATATCCTTGTACAAAGACAAAATACAGTCCCCCAAGCCCCACAGCTCCAATGACCTCCACCGTGACCCCAACCAAACCCCAGTACCCTCGTCCCCCCCAGACTCAAACCGTTCGTACTGGAAGGGTTCAAACAAAGACGGCGGAAGTCCCCTCCTCGGCCCAGCAACCGGACCCAGCATCGTCCTCCAGACCTAAACTGGTTACCCTAGCCGATGTACACAAGACCTACGACAATGGCAGTCAGGCCTTGAGAAATCTCAACCTTCAGGTCCATAAAGGCGACTTCCTATTTATAACTGGCTCCTCGGGCGCTGGAAAATCCACCCTGCTTAAGTTGCTCTATGGCCAAGAACGGGCAACCTCAGGCGACATCATTGTCGATGGCCAAAATCTAGCTCAGCTCAAGGGCAATCGTTTGGCCATGCTGCGGCGGCGCATCGGCATTGTTTTTCAAGATTACAAACTCATTCCCCGGCGCACCGTTGCCGAGAATGTTTCCTTTGTCCTATGGGCCCAAGGATTCAGTCGTCGAGAAATCAATCGTCGTCTCCGCCCCACCCTCCGCATGGTTGGCCTACAACATAAAGCCAGCTGTTTTCCCGATCAACTTTCAGGCGGCGAGCAGCAACGGGTCAGCATTGCTCGGGCAGTTGTTAGCACCCCACCCCTCTTACTCGCCGACGAACCCACTGGCAATTTGGATGTGGACAATTCACGGCAAGTGATCAAAATTTTAGAAAAGCTCAATGCTATGGGCATTACGGTCATTGTCACCACCCACGATGAACAGCTCGTGCGGGCGTCAAATCATCCCGTCGTCCAAATTCAGGATGGACGATTAAACTATGTCAGGCGTTAACAGGCGCTAAACCGATCTGAAATTAGTATGGGTTCTCACCACCGTAGCCTCAAAATCACAAATCCAGTCCACCAAGTCGCCATCGATCTGGGGCCGTTCTTGGGGTAGTGCGCGCTTGACTAACAGCGCTATGTAGCGTTTTTGGCAGAAAACAACGATGATATTGCCAATCTTCGTACGAATCAGCGCATGCTCTAATTCAGGCAGGTCCATGGTGGCAGCCACTAACTGCTGCAGTCCTAAAGACTGAAAAACCAACTGCACCCATTCGGTGTCCGGATGCTGGGACGTGATGAAATAATCACGCGGCAACCCCATGGGATCAAATACAGCCAGGCCTAATATTTGGTCAATCTTAAGCAAACTCACCGCTTTTAATGGCTGTGGATTGGAGGTAGACACTAAAACGCGGAGAATTTTAACGTGCAGCCAGATTAGCAGATTTTAGCTTCCACACTAAACTAGACAATAGGTTAGTAAAAACATGGGCCACAACTGGGACCAGCAGATTTTGAGTCGCCAGGGCACTGTACCCGAGCAAGGCCCCCACACAGGTGGCCCATAGCATATAGGGCCACTGCCGTAAGTCACTCATGTGCAACAGGCCAAAACATAGACTGGACAGGACCAAAGCCCAAGCATTAGCTCCCAACGCAGGCAACATCACACCGCGAAAAAGCAGTTCTTCACTAATGCCAGGGAGCAAGCCTAACCAAACCACATCTGGCAAGACTAAGGGTTTTAAAACATAGTCCAAGTACACTTCGGCACTGCGACGATAGGCGGGCCATAACCGATAAAGCACACCACTCGCTGCGGTAATCCCCACACCGAACAACAAACCTATGGTCAATGGGTAAAACCCCATCTGGCTCGGTAGCTGCTCCACTGTATCAAACAGCAACCAAAGGCGCGCGATTAAAAACAGCACTAGAGCTGTCGCTGCGATCGCAACCAGCACCTGGGTGCGGGTCAACGGATCCATACTGGAACTAGGTGGGACAGGTTGATTCAAAAAAACAAGCGGCATCAAGCATACCGCACTCGACAAACGATACTATCTTACGCTGTCCCAGGCCGCTCGCCCATGGGCAAATCTCCACAGACTGAGGACTATGGGCCATAAAAAGCCGCCGAGGCTTCCCCTGATTCCCCAATCTGCGTCGAAACTCCCTCTAGCGCAATATTTTGACACAAGCCATAGACAAAGTACAGATTGAGGTCAATACAGGAGAAGTTCAAAAAATAACTTATCGCCAAATAAAAAGCTAAAATAAATCAACAAAAACCTTTCTCACCTATTCAGGAATAGACCCTTAAAACAGAAAAAGTAAAAACAACAATAAAATCCATAAATCCTTACCCCAAAAGAACTACATAGTCTAACAAATAGATTAGATATCCACTTTAAATCCAAGATTAAGTTTAATCATATTAATTTATTTGAGTTAAAAAATAATTTTTATAAGTCCATATAATCAAGGCAGTCTAATGTTAAAAGAAACAAAAAACTGGGATTTATTTATATATCGATACTCAAGCATGGCAGCATTTTTATTGCCTTGCTCACAAATGAAAAAAACCTATGGCAACGTCCTTTAATTTATCGGACCACAACGACGACGTTAATATCTATGAATGTGAGGTCCGTCTCAAGTTTCGGATCATTGAGGATAAGCTAGCCATCGACGAGCGCGATCAAAGTGCTCTATTAGAATCCTTGGTGGATGCCTACACCTATGGCGATGACGAATATCTAGAATCCCTGGAATCTCAGATCAGCATTCAGGAAATTCAGGCCCTAGAGGCCTCTCCAGAAATGCGTCGTCAGCTTATTCGTCTACGAAACTGTCGAAATTTAGCCTAAATACCGATAGCGAGGGTATCTCAAATGGCAACCATCAGAAAAAACTACGAATAGAAGTTTGACATTGATTCCCTCCCATTTGTATATTTATAAAGGCCACAAAAGATAAAGGCTCCATGCCCCCATCGTCTAGAGGCCTAGGACACCTCCCTTTCACGGAGGCGACGGGGATTCGAATTCCCCTGGGGGTATTAAAACAATTCGCCAGAGGCCTTATAGGGCCTCTGGCGAATTGTCTTTAAACACACTTTGAATAATTCTTGCTCGTTTCCAGTGGTCGGTGGGGTAGGTTTATGACCCTATGCAGACTATGGGCACCCCTAGGGTTTAGGCAAATTGCTGGGTGGTGCGATCGCAAATTGCTAATAAATTTTGAGTCAGGTTATGGCAAAGATGATGCTCAATTAACTGGATAGGCATCGCCAATGGGGGCTGCACAATCAGTTCATAGGACAAGACAGTAGCCGTCCGCTCACCCACAAGCGCCGGTTGCAGAGACCATTTACCTAAAAACTTCTTAAAATCACCCTCAACCATCGAAAAACCGATTTCACGGGGAAAGACCTCGGTCATATCCAAAATCACCCGCGCACAAAACTTGAAATTCAGAAAACACTGGGCACCGATTTGCTCCAATCGGATACCACCATCAGGACGTCCCAATAAGCGACTAGTGGTCAAGTTCGGCACAAAATCCGCCAGACTTTCATAATCAGTCAATACTTTCCATACCTGCTCCAACCCACAAGGTATGACCACAGCTGCCAAAATCTGACGCTGGCGGGGCGCAATCTTTTCAGTTTTGATGCTTACCCGCTGAACCACAGAAGTGCTCAACCGGAGCACAGAGTCATCAGCCCCTGCATTGGGAGTAAGCGATAAAGCGTCCTGATTCACCGTTAACCAAACCTATAAAACAGCAGGTCTAAAACTAGGTATATATTCCTAGCAGCTTAACCTATCTAACTTCGAGAATCACATCTACAAAAGAAAAATATCACTCTTTCCCCATAGAATCTGATCGCTAAGTCACAGCATTACTCATATACATCAGCATACTAGATAGACCTCGCTCCCATAGAGTGCCCGAGTAGCGCCAACTGTACGCAACCAAGCCAACCTCGAAGAGGCATACCTTAATTAAATACACCAGATACAAGCCCCACACCGCATAACTTAAGTTACACGGACAAGATTTATAGAGGGATGTGCATCTCCATATTGTCTATCTATATATAGATATATAGATTGTGCATCTCTATATAGATAGACAGCTTGACACAATCGCTTCTCCTATCCATCTAGGCTTCTATATATGTCCCGTCTATATATAGATGCCTAGATGCTGCCACTTGTGTCTCAGTAGGGTCCTGTCGGTTAACTGCCCTATCCCCCCAGACCCTATCCCAGCAAAATTTCCCAGGGAGCCCCACCCATGAAAAATACCTCTCTCCCCTAAGCAACAGCCCCAGTCCACTCCCCAGCCTTTAAGATGTACAGGTGTCACTGTTTACACAAAAACTAAAGCTGCCTCACTCGGAGTAACATCGTGCTGCTTTCAAAAGGGTTTGAAGTCGAAATGTATACTGGCCGAGCCGATGGAGAGATCATCGGCCTCGCGGACAAGATTACCAAATCCGTTAGCGGATTTGTCCGCGAGCCAGACAGTCGCAATGTTGAATACACCACGCCCCCACTCCAGCAATACGAACAATTACTGTGCGAACTGGTCTCACCTCGACGCCGATTGAGACAGTTCCTGCAAACCCTCGACCCTAGCTACACCCTTATCCCTGGCAGCACCCTATCCACAGGTAATAGCCAAGTTTTCCACCGGTCTGACCCGAACAATCCCTATCACGCCTACATCGAAAATACCTACGGTACCGACGTCGTTACCGCTAGCATCCATATCAATCTTGGCATTAGCGATCCAGAAATGCTCATGCGCGCTTGCCGCCTCATTAGGGCTGAAGCACCACTCATCCTCGCGCTCAGCGCATCTTCCCCCTTTCTCGACCACCGCATTACCGGCTATCACTCCACCCGATGGCATATCTTCCCCCAAACCCCTCAGCATGTCCCCCTATTCGAAAGTCACGATCACTTCATTCAATGGACAGAAGCCCAGCTCCAGTTAGGCACCATGCAAAATGTCCGCCATCTCTGGATCTCTGTGCGCCCCAACGGAGACTGCCGCCCTTACAATCTCAATCGGATCGAAATTAGAATTTCAGACCTAGTGACCGATCCAATACATCTCTTAGCCATTACTGCCCTCCTAGAATCTCGCCTACTTCAACTCCAACAAGACCCAAGCCTAGACCCCCTGATCTCTAGTCAACTACCCAGCCATAGTCGCCATGATGACCTGCTAGAAATTATTGCTCACAACGAACAACAGGTAGCCAAAACCAGCCTTAACGCCCAGCTACACCATTGGCAGACCGGAAAACCCATCAAGGCCGCCGATTGGATAACGCAGATTTACAACGAAGTTCTACCCATTGCTAAGACCCAGGGCATTGCCTGCTTCCTCACCCCCATCAAACAAATTGTGCGAGAAGGCAACCAAGCCCAAAACTGGCTGAAACAAATTGAGGCTGGCATGGATGTATCCCAAGTTATCAGGCAAACCATTGAAGTGATGGATCGCCAAGAACAATCTCTACAAGGCGATCTCTGCCTACCTGCTTGAAAACACCAATGGTCCATCCCCTAGTCGACCCAACCATCTAAAGCATTAGATGTGACAGTTATTTTTGTGTCCCATGCCACATCTGTGTGGCCGCATGAGCCGTTTTGCAGGTCAGGAAACTTAAAAATTGATCCAGGCTCAGAATTTAGATCGATTGATTAGCAACGCCTATATAAAAGTCATCCTTAATATCCCCGATACGTCCATTCAGGGACATTCACCCTCGGCGATCTCACTATTCACAATTCTGTCAATGCCCAAAATTGTCCTTGTCCATCCAGAAATCCCGCCTAACACAGGCAATATCGCCCGCACCTGTGCAGCCACCGCCACCGAACTACATCTAGTAGAACCTCTAGGCTTCGAACTCAGTGACCGGTATCTCAAGAGAGCGGGCTTAGATTACTGGCCCCATGTCAAACTCCAGGTCCACCCATGCCTAGAAGACTTCTGTAAATATAGGCACTCCATGGGTGGCAGACTCATAGGATTCACCGCCAAAAGCGCATATAGCTATGTAGAGATTAAATATCGAGAAGATGACTGGCTCTTATTTGGCAGCGAGAGTCAAGGACTTCCTAAAGCAATGCTAGAAGCCTGTGAATATAGGGCAAAAATTCCCATGCCCCATGACAGCGTCCGTAGTCTCAATCTATCAGTATGTGTAGCCGTTGGGCTCTTTGAAGCACTCCGGCAAATCGGCCATTTAGCCTCACCACCGAAACCTTAACCCCCTGCGCAAAAAGCCAGGTAGTCGTCACACCAGCACAGGCCCAAGCCAACTATATATCTATGAACTTATAAATATATAGAGACAAGCTTGGATATCTGTACGAAACGCAAATGCAATCTGCTATGTGACCGTGCTATGTGACCAGCAGCACAACCGACATCGCCCAAGACACTCTAGATAAAGGATGATTTTCAGTCAAATACCACGAGGCTTCATCCGTATACCAGACCTAAAGACAGTCACCTAAGATACAAACAACCCATGACTGCGATAAAAATTTTCTATAGCGGTCCAATCAAGAAAACCTTTTCCTAGCGATCAAATGCGTGAAATAACTGGGCAGCCTAGGAAAGCCAGGGTTTCTAGAGTCAATAGACTCAGAAAATTAACAGCATCAAAAAACAGGCTGATTTCTATGCAAAATGCCATCTGCAGTTATGGCAGAAAAACAGCTTAAACAGCCTCCAGCATTAGGATTCAAGAGATTAAACATGACGGTCTTAAGCCCTTACCAGAATAAAAATCCATAGCAAATTCAATTTCATGTTGATTTTAGAGAATCTAATGGAACTTGTTTTGTACAGGATTGATCTTTTGATTAAGTCGTGTAAACTTGCCTAAGTTGGGTAAGTAAGGGTGTTAGTCTCACACAGGGCATTTTTTTGGCTCAATGCTGCTCCACCTCATCTACCTGATTCAACTTGTAGTCAACGACCCGCTAGCGGTCAACTGCATAGGGACAAGTTGGTTTCGAACAGTTGAACGCCGGTTATTTAGGAGGTTATTCCTTGAAACGTGCAAATTCTCAGGAGCCCAAGTCTGAAACAAGTCATTCATGTTTATCGAACATGAATGCTGTTACCGAGCAAGGTCCGTCTGGAAATACTGGTAGCTCAAAGTCTGCCGCTATGTTAGGGCTTGCACTCTCATTTGGTGCATCTGGAGTTTTATTCGCAGATAGTGAAGCAACCGCAGCGGTTGGGGCATTTGTTAACACAACATCCGCAGCTTCAAGCGAATCTCCCCAGCTCCCATCTGTGTTACAAAATCGGCTGGATCAACCCTCGTCTACTGGCCAGGGTCTAGCTATGTACCATACGGTTGAGCATGGCGATAGTCTTTGGCAAATTGCGCAAGAGCATCGCGTTGAGATTAAAGACATCAAGACTGCAAACCGCATATCTCCCGATGAGCCTCTGCAAGTAGGCCAAGTCATTAAGGTCCCTAGCGAACAAGCGGTCCAACCAACGCTAGTTTCTTTGCTTCCAGGAGTACAGAGTACTGCCACCAATCGGGCTCAAAAGCCTACTTTGGAAGACCTAGTTGCAGGTATTCCGACTAATACCAATTTTCCTGTCATTGAGAGTATTGAGCAAGCTGAAGCACCTACCAATGTTGAAGAGCCAGCCGTCGTAGCTGTTGAAAATTTAACAGGTGATGTTTCTCTACGTTCTGCTGGACTTGTATCACAGTCCGACGGATTTCAAGCTGACCTCCAGAAACTAGCTTCAAATCAGCAAATTTCTGATGTTCGCACCCGTGAAGTGGTCGAAACTGATTTGGTCGAAACTGATTTGGCCGCGAGTTCAATCACCCAGTCTGATGTGGTGAATGATATACAGCCTGAGGTAGAGGTCAATGCTGCCAATACACCAGAGCCTTCATCATCTACAGATGCCATCGATACGGCATATCAGGCCTATGAGGTTCGTAAGGGCGACACAATAGGAAACATTGCTGTTGCCTTAGGTACTACTCCTGAGGAAATTGCAAATGTCAATGGAATCGAGGATCCTGATTTCATCGTTGAGGGTGATACCCTGGCTTTGCCAGAGGATGTCATTAAAGAGCTAGTAATTGAGGATGCTTCGGTTTCTATTGCTCAAGCTGCTCCTGAACTAGCTACATCTACTTCACTCAGAAGTTTTGATGGCACTCGGTTAAGTCGCTTACAGTCAACGATTGATAATCCGATCGATGCTTCCCTTACACTGCAACGATTACGCAGTGACCAAGCAGCCATCGCATCAAATACTGCTAATGCAGAACCTGGCATTGAAGCTGATGCAGTAACGGTTGATGAGCCCTATACAGCTGATCTTTTAGCAGATGTTAATTCTGCTCAGCAGCTCAATTCATCACTAGAAGCGGAGAATCGTCTCGCCTTGAGGCAGGAAACTCCCCCTGCTGAAAGCATTGTGGTAAATCCTCAGTTTGCCGGTGGCAGCTTAGAAGCAAGGGCAATTTCATCGGACGATGTGTCCCAGAATAGCGAATTATTAGCTGCGGCACCTCTTGATCCGAGCGTTTACGTTTCTTCGCCAACACCAGTCGCCGGACAGGTTGTCTCACCAGAGATGCCTATCTTGCCATCAGCTGATGAGTACTTACCAGAAGCTCCTAACTACTTCAATGGTTACATATGGCCTACCCATGGCACCCTAACTTCTGGTTATGGATGGCGTTGGGGTCGCATGCACCGTGGAATTGATGTAGCCGGTCCGGTGGGTACCCCCATTGTTTCCGCAGCAGCTGGTGTAGTTGAGACTGCAGGCTGGAACTCAGGTGGATATGGCAATCTGGTTGAGGTTCGCCATGCTGATGGCAGCATGACTCGCTATGCCCACAATAGCCGTATCATGGTTAGATCCGGACAACGGGTTGCCCAAGGACAGCACATTGCTGACATGGGTAGCACTGGCTATAGCACTGGACCACACCTACATTTTGAGGTTCATTTGCCTAGCCAAGGTACAGTCAATCCCATGGCGATGCTACCTGGACGTTAGTCAACTTAGTCATCTTTTTCCTGGAAAATCGTTAGCTTGCAAAATGGCAGGCTAACGATTTTTTTCAGGCTTCCTATGCCTTTGGAAAGGCCTAACCTATTACCTTTAACCCAGCCAAAAGCTGCAAAAACCTCGACCGATTTACTGTGTAGTTGCTTGACATTTCGTGATAGGTTAAATTAGTCGCTGAGTATAAAGTGACATCAATTGGCTCAGTAGCTCAGTGGTAGAGCAGGGGACTCATAAGCCCTTGGTCACGTGTTCAAATCACGTCTGAGCCATTTTTATTTTGCATATATCGCGTTACTCTATGGACTGTGCTACTTTGATTAGCAGCCTAAGCAGTTTATAGTTGCGCTTTAGAGTCATATACGAGCTTGTCTCTAGGCTGTCCTTTACTGGGTCGCAAGGTCGCCGATTGACGGGGCACAAAAACCGTCTCTGAATTGACATCATAGCCATCAGGCCTAGGCTGACATTGTTTGCATAAATTTGCATAAAAATAGTTCACTAAATTTGTGTGGGAGACGAACGGATGAGTAACCCAGCGGCAGGATATCTGCGTGTCGGTCAGTCTGCTCCTGACTTCACGGCAACAGCCGTCGTTGATCAAGAGTTTAAAACCATTAAGCTATCTGACTATCGCGGCCAGTACGTTGTTTTATTTTTCTATCCCTTAGACTTTACGTTTGTTTGTCCGACCGAAATTACAGCCTTTAGCGATCGGCATGGCGAGTTTACAGCTCTAAACACTGAGGTGCTTGGAGTTTCGGTAGATAGCGAGTTTTCCCACTTAGCTTGGATTCAGACAGACCGTAAATTAGGTGGTTTAGGGGATTTATCCTATCCGCTTGTGTCTGATATCAAAAAAGAAATTAGCTCTGCCTACAATGTGCTTGAACCTGAGGCTGGCGTGGCACTGCGTGGTTTATTTCTAATTGATAAGGATGGAACAGTGCAGCACGCCACTGTCAACAACCTGTCGTTTGGTCGTAGCGTTGATGAAACTCTACGGGTATTGCAGGCAGTGCAGCATGTTCAAACTCATCCAGATGAGGTCTGTCCAGCGGGTTGGACACCTGGAGATAAAACCATGAACCCTGATCCTGTGAAATCGAAGAAATTTTTTGCTTCAATTTAGGATTTTTGGTCACTACCTTAAACCTCAAATCTATTTAGTTTCAACTATTAGGTGCCAATGGCCGCAGCTTTCAATCTGACCTCTATGGACTTTCGAGGGGTCATTAGTAAGCGATTTGCTAAAAACTTTTTACCATTACCTGCGCTGCCTAAATTTCGGCTAGGCCAGACTCTACCTGATTTTGAGTTGCCTGCCGTGGGGCAAAGGGCACCCGTTAAATTATCCCACTATCGTCATAAGGCGGTGGTAGTTCTGGTATTTACCCGTATTTTTACCGAAAAGCAGTATTGTCCTTTTTGTTATCCCCATATTTTGTCCATGGGGGAGGCCTACGGGCAGTTTGAGCAGCGAGGGGCGGAAGTACTCATGATTACGAGTACGACTATGCCGCAAAGTAAACTCATCCAGCAAGACTTGGGCCTAGGAATGCCATTGCTGGTCGATCCTCACTGTGCCAGTTTTCGTCAATATGGTACAGGCCAAGCATTGGGGGCCCCACTACCGGCACAGTTTGTGATTGACCGATCAGGCAAACTGACGTTTCAGCATTTATTTTCCTTTGCCCACAGGAACGCTAGCTCAGAACGCTTGCTGTGGGCTGTACACAATGCCAGCCGTTAGTTGAGCCCCATCGAAGGGAGCATCTAACGCAAAAGATTAAATCAACGGAGAGGGAGGGATTCGAACCCTCGATAGGGTTTACACCCTATAACTCCTTAGCAGGGAGCCGCTTTCAACCACTCAGCCACCTCTCCAAGTTCAGAGCTGCATTATAACAAGCTATCCTCAGCCTGGTAAAGCTTTCTGTCGTTATTTCTGGTCATAATGCGCGGCAACCGGTGTTTAAAGCCACAAAGAATTTCCCAGGAAATGGTGCCAATGCTATTAGCCCAGTCATCTGCGGTGATTTTCTGCGAAGGTGAACAGCCCAGCAGGGTGACGATGTCACCCTCTTTGAGGCCCGGCATATCAGATATGTCTAACATGAGTTGGTCCATGGTGATAGCACCGATTTGGCGAACGCGGCGATCACCGATGATCACATCGAGCTGGTTAGATAGCTGACGTGGGATGCCGTCTGCATAGCCAATACCCACCACAGCGATAGTCATTGGGTGCTGGGCAATAAAACGATGACCATAACTAACACCGGCCCCAGCAGGAATGTTTTTGATATGGGTAATGCGAGCTTTGACCTCCAGCGCTGGCTGTAAGTTGAGCACAGATCGCAGGTGGGGCGCTGGCGGTAACCCATATAACCCCAGTCCCACCCGTACCATGTCGTACTGCAACACAGCGGCATTAGTGAGGGTGGCGGCTGTATTCGCTAAGTGGAGGCAGGTGGGTAGTTTATTCTGGGCTTTGAGGGTTGCGATCGCAACCTCAAAGCGCTCATGCTGACGGTACATTTCTGTCCCATCTTCGTCATCTGCAGTCGCAAAATGGGAATAAAGACTGGTAATCTGCAAAGCAGACAAGTCACTGACAAACTCCACAAACTCCAAAGCCCGTTGCCAATCAAACCCTAAACGGGACATCCCCGTATCTAGTTTGATGTGGACCGGTAATGGCAAACATGCATCGCTCAAGGCTTCGGCAAATACCAGTGCTTGTTTGGGCGTAACCAGGGTCGGTTGCAACTGCCAACGGGCCAAGGCCCGCACCTCATCAGCGTGATGCAATGCCCCCATCACTAGAATCGGCACCGTCAACCCGGCCTGACGCAGCTCAATCCCTTCCGGCACCGTTGCCACTCCGAGCCATGTCGCCCCTGCAGCCAAGACAGTCTGAGCGACCGTAACAGCACCATGGCCATAGGCATCCGCCTTCACCACTGCCATCAAGTCAGTAGTGGGACGAAGCAAACCACGAAATTGCTGCACATTGTGATGGATAGCCTCCAGATTAATCTCCACCCAAGCCCGCGAGCATCGCATGGCTGAAACACTTGGGGTATCCTCCCACCTCAGCATCCTGCTTCTCCTTGATCAAAAACAGCACTCCACAGCCACGGTATCCCAAGTACCTAAGCACCTCAGCGACCTGTGTTAGTATCAAATCACAACTTTGTTAATGAACCTCAATGAGTAAGGTTCTTGTCTTAAATGCTTCCTATGAGCCGTTGAACATCACGAGTTGGCGGCGGGCTATTGTGTTGATTATTAAGGGCAAGGCCGAAACTGTAGAGCATAACGGGCTGGCAGTCTACACAAGTTTTCCACTGCCCACCGTGATTCGCCTACGTCACTATGTTCGCATCCCCTATAAAGACATTCCCCTAACTCGCCGCAACCTACTATATCGAGATAACCATACTTGCCAGTACTGCGGTTATGCCGGTGATGGACTCACCCTCGACCATGTGGTGCCCCGCTCTCGCGGCGGCAAGGAAGTATGGGAAAATATGGTCTCCGCCTGTGTGCGTTGCAACGTCAAAAAAGGCAACAGAACACCCAAGGAAGCCAGAATGCCACTGCGGATAACCCCCCGAAAACCCCACAGTAGCCTTTACTTTGAGATTGCCCGCCATACCCGTGGAGATGCCCATCAAGAATGGCGTAAGTATGTCATTGGCCTGCCCCATTAAGAACTCTAGTTAACGACCATACCCATGTCATCTTTCCATCTCCATTTGAACCCACTCATTCCCGCCAATGGCACATCAAGACGCATTGCTGCAATCTTCCAATCGGGCAAACTATAGATCAAACATGGATTTGAGCGATGGTCCTGCAGCTTCATTACGCCATCTGCTGATCACCCATGCCGGTAGTCGGCAACTGGTTTTACTCCAAGACTTTCCAGACCCTGATGCCCTCTCCTCAGCTTGGACCTATCAGCTGATTGCAGCTGAATACGATGTAGACTGCGATATTTTCTATTCGGGCACCCTGAGCCATCAAGAGAATATTGCGTTGGTGAAACTTACAAACCTACCGGCTAAACGCTGGTCAAACCAAAAACCCCCAGACTTGTCCCAATATGCAGGCTACGTATTAATAGACACCCAAGGCACCACCAGTCACCTGCTAGAACGAGTCCAGGGGGCTGACTTGCCATTACTCGTGGTGATTGATCACCACAAACTACAGAAGAAACCCAAGGCAGAATTTACTGATATTCGTCCAGAAGCTCGGGCAACAGCCACAATTTTGACCCAGTATCTCCAGGCAGGTCTTTTAGATTTAGACCGTAGCAACAGTAAACATGTCAAGTGCGCTACGGCCCTGATGCATGGCTTACGATCGGATACGGGGCAACTCATGCAAGCTACGGAATCTGACTTTATAGCCGCTGCCTACTTGAGTCAATATTGTGATGCTCAGTTATTGCGCGCTATTCTCCGGGCATCCCGCTCGAAACGGGCCATGGATGTAATCGAACGTTCCCTGCGTAACCGCAAAATTCAAAATAGTGTTTCCATGGCGGGGGTGGGCTACCTACGCTATGAAGATCGGGATGCCATCCCTCAAGCCACAGACTTTCTACTGACCGAAGAAGACGTTCACACAGCGGTAGTGTACGGCATTGTGCATGATGAAGATGATGAACGGGAAGTGGTGATTGGCTCCTTACGCACTAGTAAAATCACCCTCGACCCCGATGAGTTTATCAAGGAAGCCTTTGGTCAGGATGATCAGGGCCGCTTTTTTGGGGGTGGTCGCTCCATGGCCGGTGGGTTTGAAGTCCCAGTGGGCTTTTTGTCAGGCTTCTATGAAAATGGTGATTACAATCGTCTTAAGTGGGAAGTTTTTGACTTACAAATCAAGCAAAAACTCCTGAAGTTAATCAATCCAGAGGACGGGGTGATGAATACAGACTAGGAAACCCTAACCATCAGCATCACAATCGACACCATACCCCCCAGCATGCAGATCTATTTTATTCGCCATGGCATTGCCGCTGATCGCGGTAGCTATGGGGAGGATGAACAGCGACCGCTGATTCCCAAAGGGATTCACAAAACCCAACAGGTTGCTCAGCGGTTATCGCAATTGGGTATTAGCTTTGACACGCTGCTAACGAGTCCGCTGATGAGAGCCGTGCAAACGGCTGATATTTTTTGCCAGGCAAATTTGGCAGCGGATTATCACATCTTTCAACCGCTGGCACCGGCTGGCAACATCCAAGCATGGTTAGATTGGCTGACTAACTGGCGGGGCCTTGGCCATGACACCCTAGCTTTAGTCGGTCATGAGCCGGACCTAAGTCAGTGGTGTCAACAGCTGGTGCAAGGGTCTATAGATGATCGATGGATTTTGAAAAAGGCAGGCATCATTGGTGTGACTGTGCCGAGGACGGCAAACCCGATTGGCCAAAGTCAACTTTTTTGGCTAGCTCCCCCTCGATTAATGCTGTAGTGAACTAAGACTGTGTATTGAAAAGTGAACCCTTGTTTTCTCAGTATTTTTCCTTGAGGAAAGCATCTCAAATTCCGTTGAGAATGTCGAAAGGGGTCACTTCTCGATATCCTTACAATACGTATCAATGTAGAGAACAGCGATAGGACGATTAAAGATGACTCTATGCGAATATCGCCCTGGTTTAGAGGGAATTCCCGCCACAGAATCGAGCATTAGCTATGTCAATGGTCAGGAAGGGATTTTAGAATACCGAGGCATTCGTATTCAAGAGTTGGCTCAAAAAAGTACCTTTTTAGAAACGGCCTATTTACTGATCTGGGGCGAACTGCCCACCAAGGAGGAGCTGGAAGCCTTCAAGAAGGAAATTCAACATCATCGTCGCTTAAAGTATCGCATCCGCGACATGATGAAGTGTTTTCCTGAAAGCGGACATCCCATGGATGCCCTGCAGGCTTGCGCTGCGGCCTTAGGGCTATTTTATTCCCGACGAGAATTGGAAGATCCTGTTTACATTCAGGCAGCTGTGGTCCGCCTACTCGCCAAAATCCCCACGATGGTGGCGGCCTTCAAGCTCATCCGCAAAGGCAATGACCCCGTGCAGCCCAGGGATGATTTAGACTATGCAGCTAATTTTTTATATATGCTGAATGAGGAAGTGCCTGATCCTCTCTCAGCTCAGATTTTTGATGTGTGCCTCACTCTCCATGCTGAGCACACTATCAATGCTTCGACGTTTTCAGCGATGGTTACCGCGTCAACGCTGACCGATCCTTATGCGGTGGTTGCTTCGGCGGTGGGTACTTTAGGCGGTCCACTGCACGGTGGTGCGAATGAAGAGGTGATCGCCATGTTGCAAGAGATCGGTTCAGTGGAGAATGTTCGTCCCTTTGTTGAGAAGCAGATGGCGAGCAAAGGGAAAATTATGGGTTTTGGGCACCGGGTGTATAAGGTGAAGGACCCTCGAGCGGCGATTTTACAAAAGCTGGCGGAGCAGCTATTTGAGAAGTTTGGCCAGGATGAGTATTATGCGATCGCACTAGAACTAGAAGCCGTCGTCACCGAACGACTCGGTGCCAAAGGGGTCTATCCCAACGTAGACTTTTACTCCGGATTGGTCTACCGCAAGCTCGGTATTCCGACGGATTTATTTACACCGATATTTGCGATCGCACGGGTGGCCGGGTGGCTGGCCCACTGGAAAGAACAACTAGCAGAGAATCGAATTTTCCGACCCACACAAATTTATACCGGCCCCCATAACCAGTCATACACCAGTGTGTTGGAGCGTCCACATCTTTAGGATAAACAGCCCCAGCCCCCTACCTCCGAGCGTAACAACTCCGTATAAATCCGGAAACATCTGGGTGATGGGCATCACCCCCCTTGTCAATACTGAGAAATCAAACGAAACTAATTTCAGTGACGATTTTCAGGAACTCCAGCCCCCCTTGATGCATATCAAGGGGGGTTTTTATTTAATTAACGTTTGATCTATGACTATAAGTAGGAATTCCTATTGCTATAGCCGGAGTATTTCGCCTTTGGCGACATATTAAGCGTTAGAATCATTAGGGCTATTGGCCCTTAGACCCCCACTTCCTATACATATACTTTGGGTATGAGTTCTGGAATCGACCTGCAAGAGAGCTTCATTCAAATACTCATCTCACTGGGGTTATCCCCAGCTTTGGCTAAATTACTTTGGCTGCCGCTACCAATGGCGCTGATCCTAATCGCCGCAACAGTTAGTATTTTTATCGCCGTTTGGCTAGAGCGTAAAATTTCTGCCGCCGCCCAGCAACGTATTGGTCCTGAATATGTTGGTCCGCTGGGTGCACTACAAGCAACGGCTGACGGCGTCAAATTAATTTTTAAGGAAGACATTAATCCGGCCCAGGCGGACCCAGTCCTATTTACCCTAGGGCCAGCCATTGTCGTCATCCCGGTATTTGTCTCTTACCTGGTGGTGCCCTTCGGGCAGAACATGGTGATCACAGACTTAGGCATTGGCATTTTTCTATGGATTGCCCTCTCCAGTGTCACCCCCATTGGCCTGCTCATGTCTGGCTATTCTTCCAACAATAAGTACTCCTTATTAGGAGGTCTCCGGGCAACAGCTCAATCCATTAGCTATGAGATCCCGCTCGCCCTAGCTGTACTAGCCGTGGTGATGATGTCTAACAGTCTCAGCACCATAGACATTGTCAATCAGCAAGCCAGCTACGGCATTCTCAGCTGGAATATATGGCGACAGCCCGTCGGGTTTGTCCTGTTTTGGATTGCCGCCTTAGCAGAGTGCGAACGGTTACCCTTTGACCTACCGGAAGCCGAAGAAGAAATTGTCGCTGGTTATCAAACTGAATATGGCGGCATGAAGTTTGGATTATTTTACGTCGGCTCCTACGTCAACTTAGTGCTATCGGCCATGATGGTATCGGTACTCTACCTAGGTGGCTGGAGTTTTCCCATCCCCATTGAAGTCATTACCGCCGGTCTAGGCCTTAGCGAATCCACGCCATGGCTACAGGTCATGACTGCTGCCCTGGGGATCATGATGACCCTACTCAAGGCTTACTTCCTCGTCTTCTTAGCCGTCCTGCTACGTTGGACAGTCCCCCGCGTCCGCATCGACCAGCTCTTGGATTTAGGCTGGAAGTTTTTACTCCCAGTTGCCTTAGTCAATCTACTGCTCACAGCGGCACTCAAGCTCGCGTTCCCATTTGCGTTTGGAGGGTAAAACAATGCTCAACTTTCTCAAGCAGGTTGGCGACTACGCCAAGGAAACCGTCCAAGCCGCCAAATATATTGGTCAAGGGCTATCGGTCACATTTGACCATATGAAGCGTCGCCCCATAACGATTCAATATCCCTATGAAAAATTGGTGCCCTCTGAGCGGTATCGCGGTCGCATCCACTTTGAGTTTGATAAGTGTATTGCCTGTGAAGTCTGTGTCAGGGTATGTCCGATTAACTTGCCAGTGGTGGATTGGACCTTTGACAAAAGTACGAAGAAAAAGACATTAGACCATTACAGTATTGACTTTGGTGTTTGTATTTTTTGCGGTAACTGCGTTGAATACTGCCCCACCAACTGTCTCTCCATGACCGAGGAGTATGAGTTAGCGGCCTATGACCGGCATGAACTGAATTACGACAACGTAGCCCTCGGTCGTCTGCCCTACAAAGTCACAGATGACCCCATGGTCACCCCCATGCGAGAGTTGGCCTATCTACCCAAGGGAGTGATGGACCCCCATGAATTACCAGCAGGATCACGCCGCGCTGGTAAACTACCTGAAGAGATCTTGGCTGAATTAGAAGCCTCTAAAACAGCTAAGGGTGATGAAACAACAGATTAATCGTTGGCTCAGCTCAGTTAGTGTCTGACCAACCCCTGATATAACGCAAAAACCACAGCAGCCCACACAATCGGAGTAGCAGTGAACTTAGCAGAAGGCGTACAAATCGTTTCCCTAGGCATCCTTGGTGTATTGATGCTAGTCTCCGCCCTGGGGGTGGTTCTACTTTCTAATATCGTCTACTCGGCATTTTTGTTGGCCCTGGTCTTTGCCAGCATTTCAGGACTTTACGTCTTGCTCAATGCCGGTTTTGTCGCCGCCGCCCAAATATTGGTCTATGTCGGTGCCGTCAATATCTTGATTCTTTTCGGTATCATGCTGGTGAACAAACGGGAAGATTTTCAACCCCTATCCAATGCATGGATTGGCAAAGCAGCAACCGCTGCCGTTTGTACCGGGCTATTTACCTTACTTAGTTCTATGGTTCTGGCCACACCTTGGCAACTATCCTCAGCCATTCCTGCCGGGGAAGCCGCCATTGAGATCATTGGCCAGCATTTCTTCAGTGACTTTCTACTGCCATTCGAACTAGCCTCTGTGCTGCTGCTGATTGCATTAGTAGGGGCGATTATTTTGGCCCGTCGCGAATATGTGCCCGATGATGAGCCGGAAAATGAACAAAAGGTTTTGACATTAAGGGAACGTCCCCGGGAACTGGTGGCTGCGGGTAACGACCCCCAGGACAAATAAACATATTGGCATCAAGCGATCTTTAGGAAGAAGCGGGGTAACTATGCAACTAGAGTACTTTTTGATTCTTGCGGCTGCGCTTTTCTGCGTAGGCATCTACGGTCTCGTCAGTAGCCGTAACGTCATTCGAGTACTGATGTCCATTGAACTGATGCTGAATGCGGTGAATCTCAATTTAATGGCGTTTTCAAATTACTTGGACCCAGCTGAAATTAAAGGACAGGTGTTTGCCGTATTTGTCATTACCATTGCCGCTGCTGAAGCCGCTGTAGGACTGGCGATTGTCCTGTCGATTTATCGCAACCGCGACACGGTGGATATGGAACAGTTTAATTTACTCAAATGGTAGTTTTTTAACCTGGGCCTATTGCTCTGGTCTTGAAAGAAACGCATGAATCAACCCATAAAACGTCCAAGGGGGCAGGCTAATGTAGCCTGCCCCCTTGGACGTTTTATGGTGTTAAGCCGATTGTGTTAACGCATTTTGGCCCTAGACCACTATTCTGGCCAACCCTTCTCAGATTGAGACTTCACATAGGCAGCAACATCAGCAATGGCTTTATTGCTAATGCGTCCCTGAAAAGAAGGCATGGCCCCTCTACCATTCGCAACCTGATAAATAATGGCATCAACATTATGCTCTGAGCCGTAGTTAAACAGATAATCCTCAAGGGCCTCCTGCTTTAGGGTCTGGGAAGACGATACGGCGTTGCTACCGCCCACGTGGCATATAGCACAGTTTTTAGTAAAGACTTGCTTACCTGCAGCCACATCCCCGGCATAGGCAGGCATCGCAAACATAACAGTTGCAACGATTGCCAAGATCGCGGTCACAATAGCTCTCATGCTAGATACTCCTCTCAAAAAACTAAAGCGTGTTGATCAAAAACCAGCGAAAAACTAGCCTATTACCAATATAGAGAGGGTTTTGGCGATGTCCCGAGCTAGGGTGAGACATCTTACATTTTTGTAATGCCAGTTCCCGTACGTTCTAGTCCCAGTTGAATTAATCGATCAACCAGTTGCTCAAACGGAACGCCAGAGGCTTCCCACAGAGTGGGGTACATGCTGGTAGCCGTAAAGCCTGGGAAGGTATTAATCTCATTGATAATCACTTCCCCTGTCGCTTCTATATAGAAAAAATCTACCCGTGACAGGCCTGCCCCATCAATGGCTTGGAACGCTTGAATTGCCTGTTCTTGCACCATGGCCACAATCTTCTCTGGGAGCAGTGCTGGGATGGCTAAATCGGCTTGTCCACTGGTGTATTTAGTTTCGTAGTCGTAAAAATCGGCATTAAAACTAATTTCGCCGATCACAGACGCTTGGGGATGATCATTGCCCAAAATGGCGCATTCGATTTCCCGAGCCACCACCCCCGCCTCCACGATGATCCGGCGGTCATAGCTAGCAGCGCTGTCCAAGGCCGCTTCTAGCTCTTTGCGATGCTTGGCCTTAGCAATCCCTACGGAGGAACCTAGATTGGCAGGTTTGACGAAGCAGGGGTAGCCCAGGGTAGCTTCTATGTCGTCACACAGCTTGGGGAAAATACAGGGGTTGGAATAGACTTGCGATCGCAAAACCTCCATATACTTCACCTGGGGTAATCCCACCTGGGCAAAGGCAGACTTCATCGCCAGCTTATCCATGCCCACCGCTGAGGCTAAAACACCACAGCCCACATAGGGCATTTGCATCAGTTCAAATACCCCCTGCAAAGTCCCATCCTCACCATTCGGACCGTGGAGCACAGGAAACCAAATATCGATCCCATTCACAGCTGACGGTATGCGCGTTGTCGGCTCTACAGGAATCCCGTCCTCAACCACCAACGAGGTCCCCGATGTCAGCACATCCTGGGCATCCATCACCCACACTCCATCCTTACGGATATAGACAGGCACTACATCATACTTCTCAGCATTTTTTCCCAGGCCTAATGCTCGGGCAATTGCCTGAGCAGAAAAAATAGATACCTCATGCTCTCCAGAGCGTCCACCAAACAATAAGCCTACGCGCATCTTTGCCATTGAATCGGCCTCTTTATTCATCCCAAAACAACGCCTGTTACTGAATCTAAGGTTCATATTAAGGCGTTTATCGATCCCAGACCTCACCCACCCACAGCAAAATCTTGACCACCGCATTCATCGACAGATACAAAATGGCAAAAAAAACTCCTAGGCCCCAAAAGGGCTTAGGAGTCAGACATCAGGGTGCATCTACCAGTTCACTGTCCAGCCTATTAGCCCCCAAATCCGGACAAAGTTCCCATACCCCACCGTCGGATACACAAAATGGCAAAAAAAGACTCCTAGGCCCCAAAAGGGCTTAGGAGTCAGACATCAGGGTGCATCTACCAATTCACTGTCCAGCCTATTAGCCCCTCAATCCGGATAGAACAACGGGCCAACTTAAGAGCAACTATCCGTCACCATGTCCGACAAAGCAGCATCAAGATTTCAGCAACCCAGTGTCAAAAAGCAACAGGACCAGAGATAATGCCAAAGAACCTTTGACCTTACTCGCGATCTGTGAAGTATTTTTTCTTGTCCGACGGCTGGACAACCGGCAGAGTATGGGAGTTTGGCGGCCTGTGGAACGAAATTGCCTGGCAGCGCAAACCAATCATGAATAGGCTAAGTCTCTACATAGAAGAAGCCACAGAAAAACTGTGGCTTTACCAGGTCGAAGACGACGTGCTGATGGTGGAGGTACTCGCCGAAGGCGAAACCGCTACCCCCATTGGCCAAGTCGTCCTAAAACGTCTAATCACCGCTGACCAGGTAATAGAAAAGTTATGTAGCAGCAATGCAGCGGTGACCACCAATCCTGAACTTGCCGCCGTAGCTCGGCAACAGGACAGCCCCCTATAAGGCCCCCATCAACCTCATTCCCATAGAGCTCAGCCCCATGGCCACCCCTACATAACCCTGATGTAGCAGTACACCTATAACGTCGACCGTAAGTTACTCACAGCCCGCCGCAGGGAAGCCAGGGCCCGATTGTAACCCAAGGCAGCACTGACCCAGTTACCTTCAGCCTGGGTCAGTTCTGAGGTGGCCGTCAAGACATCTAGCTGCGTTCCTACGCCAGCCGCTTCCCGTAGCTTAGCCAATTCCAACGCCTGGGCCGCCTGGTTAATAGCTGTGCTCGCTGTCCTCACATTGTCTTCATTAGACCGCAGGGTAAAGTAAGCCTCTTCCACCTCAAACCGCACCTGATCCAACGTTTCAGAAAAACGTTCTTCAGCAATATCAGCATTCAGCTCCTGCTGCAGTGCCCGAGACCTGGCCGCACCACCATCCGCCAAAATCATATTAAAGCGGGCACCAAAGTTATACGTGTCGGAAGAATTGTCCAACAAGTCACTCCAGCTATAGTTAGCAAACAAACTCACCTGAGGTCGATTAGCCGCTCGGGCGGCTCGGGCCCGCTGAGTACTAATTTCCCGTTGCACCAACTGTTGCTCTAGTTCCACCCGACCTTGAAAGGCCAGAAGAATACTGTCCTCTAGGGTCAGCTCCCACCGTTCATAGCTAGCATCCCAATTCTCTGGAGCGGGAACAGGCATGGCGTTGATATTTAGAGTGGATGGTAAATTCAGCAACCGGGCCAGATTGCGCCGAGCAATCCGCTGGTCTGCCTGGGACTGCACTACCGCTTGCTGAGCATTAGCCAATTGCACGTCCGCCCTTAAGACATCAAACCGAGTACCCACACCTTCCTGTTGACGCAGGGAATTATCCCGCTGGTTACGTTTGGCTTCTTCGACAAACGCTTGATTGATGCGAATCTGCTCACCACTCTCCTGCAGATCGTAGTAGAGACTCGTTGTCTCTAATCTCAGGGCTTCACGACGACGGTCAACCTCAAGTTCACTCAAACGTACTTGTTCTTCCGCTGCCCGCACCGTCGCCAGTCGTTGACCCGAAGTGAATAGATCGTAACTAACTCCCACAGTTGCATCCAACGTGGTGTCAATACCATCGTTACCAACCGAACCAAAAGCCGTTTGAGTACTATTTTCCTCTTGGGCGGTCAGGTCAGCCGAGGTAGTCACCACCGGAGCATAGGCCGCGCGGGCCTCTGCCAACTCAGCTTCTTGCTGTTCTAACTCTAATAAAGCAACCTGTAGATCTTGATTATTAAAGTACGCCAACTCAATGGCTTCTTCGATGGTGATGGTCCGTTCATCACCTGCGGGTAAGGCCACCTCCGATTCCACCGTAGGTACAGTCAATGGATTAGGATCCGCTAACAACTCCGCAGGCGGCAAGTCGCTTGTATCAAGTAAATCTCCAGGGGCAGTAGAGGGTGCTTGCCCCGTCTCAGGAACAATTTCCCCTGTTTCGATATCAATCGGAAGTGTTACAGGAGCCTCATTCCCAGGTAGTGCATCCACCTGCTCATCCACAGGCCCATCAGCGGATTCGTCCTCAACCTGCGGCGGAGAATTTTCATCATTATTAGCCGGCTCATCCTCTGGCAAGTTGGGGAGCTGGGTGAATTGATTCAGTTCCGCCAGTAAGAAACTATCCTGCGCTGCCCCCAACCGAACGGACTGATCCGTAAGAGTGGATGATGCCACACTAGCTATAGCCGCAGGCACAAACATATCTGACCGTGGCAAAGCCTCCAAAGTTGAGGCTTTAGTAACAGACGATACTTCACCTGTTGCTAAAGCCTCAACTGATTTGTCAGATGCTGATGTAAACGGCGTGATGGTGGATATGAATACGCTACTGTTTGAATCATCCATTAACACCTTAGCCATGGCGGGGGCTGGAAGGGCGGACAGTACTCCGCTAAAAACAGCTACCTGGACTAAGAAAGATTGGTTGATGTATCCCATAGTGTTTGCGTCAATCGATAGCGAATTGCTTTAGTGAGTTTATTCACCAAGCGAGTCAACAAGACTGCTCGGCAGGACATCTAAAATCCTTGCAATGACAGGATATCTAAATCTTCGTAGATAATGCTTTCAATCCATGTTTTACAAAATCAGGCCCTCAGCTAGAATCGTCCAAATATCTTGGAATCACACTCATAGCGAAGGTACACGATCTGATCGGATACAAGTCTGCAACAGCCCATCAATGTCATCTACAGGCAAAACGGAACACTGTAGTTGAGCCATCAGATCTGCTAAAGACATATCGTCAAGAAAATAGGTATCGTCAGGTGTACCATGCTGGCCTCGCTTCAACATCAGAGAAGGCAGTAACAGGCCATCGCCTAGGTCACACCCTTTTAGCTTGCCTAAAATATCGTAACCCGTGAGCAACCCAGTGACCGTAATCTCCTGTCCCCAATAGTCACTATTTAAAGCAGCCATTTCAACAGTCAGCCCCTGGACCTGATTGAGTCGATTAACAATCGGCTCAAATGCTTTCTCCACCGCATTGCCAACTACCCAGGTTAAGCATTTGGGATGCTCAATACTGAGGGGCAATTGCTGGGCAGCCGTCTCAAACTGCTTAAGAAATAGGCGAATGGACCCCACACCATTGCCAATTTGGGGATAAGTTTCATAGTGGGATTCCGGCGGTAGTGGCTGCTGAGCAATTAAAAACCATTCGTCTGCTAGCCAAGTAAATGTGGAGGCAACGTTTTGTTTGAATTCAGTCTGGAGAGCCTGTACTTGGGCAATGACCTCCTTGGCTTTGTCCACGGTCACAGGCAGGAGCTCATCTGCAGTGGGCCGAAAGCGGGTCAACCCGACTGGGACAACGGCCACTGACGCCACGGCAGGCGTATCCCCTGTGTGAAACTGAGCCAAATCCCGTAGGGTGCGTTCTAAATGAGGGCCATCATTTATGCCAGGACATACAACGACTTGGGCATGAATCTGTAAACGATGCTCTTGAAACCATTGAAGCTGCTCTAACAGCAGTCCAGCTCGAGGATTTTTCAGTAAGCGCTGCCGCACCCCCGGCTCAGTGGCATGGACAGAGACATACAGGGGAGACAAACGTAGCCGAGCGATGCGCTCCCATTCGGCTGGGGATAAATTGGTCAGCGTCAGATAACTGCCATAGAGAAAGCTCAGGCGATAGTCGTCGTCTTTAAGATACAGAGTATCGCGATTACCAGGGGGCTGCTGGTCGATAAAGCAAAAGGGGCAACGGTTGTTGCATTGGATCAGCCCATCAAAAAAGGCGCTTTCAAATTCCAATCCCAGATCTTCATCACAGTCCTTTTCGATCTCCACCGTGTGGACCTGGCCAAACCCATCTAAAACCTCTAGGGTCAGCCATTCATCGGCACAGAGAAAACGGTAGTCAATGAGGTCACGGGGACGCTCACCATTAATAGACACCAAGCGATCGCCAGGTTCAAAGCCTATGTCTTCGGCAATGGAATCGCTAAGAACCGTGGTAATGACAGCCGGCTGGATAGACGCAGTACGCATAGACCATGGGGCTAGACAATTACTTCATCATACTTAGGGAAAGGGATACTGAGGAAAAGGCCTTGCTGATCCTCAGTATCATTTAATGCAGCTCACTATGACTAGAGGTTACTAGACGTTTTGAATGGTTTTAGTGGCCAGGCCCACGAGAATAGCGACACCAAAGGCAAGACGATACCAGACAAATACCCAGGTGCTGTGGTTTCTGAGAAACTTGATGAGCCATGCGATCGCAAGATAGGACGAAATCACCGCCGCAATCAGTCCCCCCACCAAGGGGATTAAACTAGAGTCGCCCACGGTGGCCATCTCCTCCAGCAGCCCCTTCAGCTCCACCAACCCCGATATCAAAATCGCTGGTGTACCCAAAAGGAATGAAAACCGCGCTGCGGTATCTCGCTCTAAGCCCAAAAACAAGCCAGTTGTCAGCGTAGCGCCCGAGCGTGAAACCCCAGGGACCAAAGCCAGGGCCTGACCAAGTCCAACACCAATGCCGTCCCACAAATCCAGCTTCTCAAAATTTCGCTTGCGAGTTCCCACCGCCTCAGCCACCCCCAGCAGTAACGCCATCACAATAGAGGTAATGGCAATTGCCGGGGTACTACGAATCACGGACCCCTCATACTGAGCTTCGAAGAACATCTTGATCAGCATGCCGCACAACACGATGGGAATCGAGCCCAGAATAATACCCAGGCCCAGACGAAACTCTGAAGACCGATAGCGCTTTGCCAAGGTCGCACTGATCATATTGCGAGTCACCGTGGTCAAATCGTCCCAGAAGTACCACAAAATCGCCGCCAAACTTCCCAGCTGAATGACCGCCGTAAACGCCACACCCGGATCTCCCCAACCAAGGGCTACGGGCACAATTTTGACGTGGGCCGTGCTACTAATGGGCAAAAATTCCGTTAATCCCTGAACAAGGCCAATCACAATGGCTTGAAATAAATTAATTTGTGCTGCTTGGCTCGTAGGCGATTGGGCCAAAAGCTCAAATGATTGGCAAACAAACATGAATAATGCTCCAAAGCTTAAACGCTATCAATCGGGGCTAATGTAGCTCTTCCATCAAGGACACGCCCCATCTGCCTCTAAATCCTGATGGCATCATCCGGCATCAACCCATGGCAACACGAGTCGACCTTCGACCAGAGTCATAAATGGCAATCTAAGTTAAGTCGAGAACCCGACCCTAGACAGTCAAAATACATCGTACAAAGAACAGATGTATTAATAACTAGCCCTACTTACATTGCCACTGAGGACCAATCAAGACTCAAAACTACATCCAAAGAAAATATGGAAATTCAATATAAATCAAACTTATATTCGCTAATCTGTATTTCGCTAATCTATATTTCGACGTGGAAATTAGATTACAGGGTTCACCGCGTATTTTTTTTGAATACTTTTACATTTCCAAACGATTTACATAAGCCAATAACATTTAGGTCGCTATTTATTAAGCTACTGTTCCTGAGCGACCCAATTAGCATGTTATGTTAACAATAATTAACCTTTCTCAGAATTCAACCGAATTCATCAGGCAGCATTGCTATCCGAAACTTCGCCTCAACCCAAACTTACTGAACGGTTAACTGTCACGTCTGAGCAGCCCCAGGCCTCTCGACTGCATACATTCCTAGCCTCGGCATTCCTGGTTAGTGTGCCCGTATTTATTCAAGCCCCCCTGGTGCGACTTCAGCCCTGGGTGAGTTTATCCATAACTTTAGTCTGGCTACTCAGCGGTTTATCCATGTTGCGCCAGCCAGCCCTCAAATTTTGGGGAGATTTGGCCCTAGGTTTTACATGGACATGGCTAGCAGGCAGTCTTTACTGGGGATGGCTGAGGCAGAACCCCTATGTCCATTTGCCCGTTGAGGCGATTGGGTTACCCATTGTTATTATCTTTCTCAGCCAGAATCGCCTTAAAATCGGCAGTTACTTCTACATCGGCTCCTTACTAGGCACCGTTATCACTGACCTTTACTTTTATTGGGTTGACCTCATTCCCTATTGGCAACAGGTCATGCAGGTGGAGCCGTCTGCTGCAGGCGATGTACTTCAAGCCGCATTGAGACAAATTTCCAACCCTATCGCCGCCGCACGTGCCCTACTACTACTGACTGTTCTGGTGGTGCTGGGCATAATGTCTATAAAATCGACCCAAGTCTACTGGTGGGCATTTTCCGGTGCAATTGTGAGCACAATTTTAGTAGACGCCCTGTTCTTAGTAGCCGCCATGGTTGCCTAGTAGTCGGCAATCTGGCAGGAACATCCCACCGATTGAGCCGATCCATGCACCCAAGACCTATTGACAATTGGGAACGTAGGCCACAAAGTATGCTGCTAGAAGCAATTCCTATGGGAAATAGTGATAACGTATGAAGCTTCTACCTACTATTTAAAAGATCAGCGGTATCCTGGATAAAACAAGCAATAAATAAGCACAAAGGCTATAGTGCAGTTAGGAACTGTAGCGTTAAGGTATAGGACATAGGCTGACTCGGACTGTCGAGGTATAGTGTTATTCCCTGAAAAAACTCCACAAGTTGGGCCTTACCTGGTCCTCAAGACAGATTCAGGTCAACGTCATTTATCGTTGATTGGTAACAGCTGCTGGACTATTGGACGCAGCGACGATAATAATTTTGTTCTGCCCGATCGTTGGATTTCCCGAAACCACGCCATGCTCCAGTTCATGGAAAGTGGGGAATTTTATTTGATCGACTTAGGCAGTCGCAATGGCTCCTTTGTTAATGGCCGGCGAGTCAGCGTGCCCGTCACATTGCGAAATGGCGATGCCCTAACATTTGGCCAAACTGAACTACAGTTTTATTGCCCCGCGCCTAAAACCGTTAGCACTAATAATTCTGGCGTCAATTCCCACGACTCTACAGCTACCGCCACACTGCATGTACGCCGATTAATTTCGGTCATGGTGGTGGATATTCGTGACTTTACTGTAATGACTCGGCAGATAGACGAAAATATTCTGTCCGAAGTGATTGGCACTTGGTTCCGCCATGCAGGGAACATCATTGGTGAATATGGTAGTTGGGTCGATAAGTATATCGGCGATGCTGTCATGGCTGTGTGGATCCATGGCACCCAAGAAGTCAAGGCTGAAGAAATGCTCAAAATCAGTCGTTCCATTAGCGCCCTGAACGACATGACCCGCCAACTCCATAAACAGTTTCCGTTACCCTTTCCCTTGCGGGTGGGGGCGGGTGTAAACACGGGTTATGCCATCGTGGGCAATACGGGCACCGGAGATCGACCGGACTATACCGCCCTAGGTGATACGGTTAATGCTGCATTTCGCTTTGAAAGTTCCACCAAGCAACTGGGTCTAGACGTTGCTATCGGTGCAGAAACTTACAAGTACTTGAGTCAGTTAGGGGCAAACGAACAAACATTCAAGCGCTATTCGGCGATGCTCAAGGGATATGACAAGCCCTTAACCACCTATGCTTGTACGTTTTCGGACTTAGATCGATTCCTGATTAGCTACGATCGCAAGGCCTCAGTACCGGTTCAGTCGTCCTAGGATGAACCTTTTGCGTAACGGTCCGCAACGGATTATTCCCATTACTCAACATTGGCACAGCGAAAGTGATACGCTTCTGATTAATGCTGTGTACTAGATTTAAATAAATCCGGCGGAGAGAGATGAAACGATTCTTTGGCCTATTAATGGCGTTTGGACTGGTATTGGGTACTTTGGTGAGCAGCGCTCAGCCTGCTGCTGCAGGTCTGCTAAATAGCGGTACGTTACTGGTAGCAGAAACTACGTTGCCCCGTAACGCAATTGACGACAAGCTCACGACGGAGTACAGCTATAAGCTAGACGTCAACAATACAAACGTAGCGGCGTTTAGAAAGTATCGGGGACTATATCCAACGATTGCGGGCAAAATCGTTCGGAATGCTCCCTTTGAGAACCTAGAAGATATTCTGGATATTCCTGGCCTCAGTGATGTCGAGAAATCTCGGATTCGTGAAAACATGGATGTTTTCAGCATCTCACCTCCAAACCCTGCATTGGTTGAGGGTGATGACCGCTATAACAATGGTGCTTACAAGTAGGCTCTATTTGGGTTTAGTTATGCGCCCTGGGCAAACTGGCATCCCATGCCACCTACTCAGAGTTGAACATTAGGTTGAACGTTAGATAGTTCGCTAATATCTCAATTCTTTGGCATTTTCTAGATCCACCATTGCTCTTGATAGAGTGGTTTAATCCCTCTGTCAGGAGCAATTTTTATTGGCGTACTCCTCTCCGTCTACTTCGACCCTGCCGTCACAGTTTGATGTTTTAGTGATCGGTGGTGGGGCTGCTGGCCTTTATTCAGCTCTATGTTTACCGGCAACACTCCAAGTCGGTTTGATTACGAAAGATACGCTGTCCATATCCGCTAGTGATTGGGCTCAAGGGGGGATTGCTGCTGCGATCGCACCCGACGATGCGCCCGAGTTCCACATTACTGACACCCTCAAAGCGGGAGCCGGACTCTGTGACCCCCAAGCCGTAGAAGTACTGGTCAGAGAAGCTGGAGACTGCATCCAAAACTTGACCCAGATGGGAGTTGCCTTCGACCGCACAGGTGATCAGTTAGCCATGACGCTAGAAGCCGCTCACTCCCGGCGGCGAGTGCTCCATGCCGCTGACACCACTGGGCGCGCCGTAGTCACCACCCTGGCAGACCAGGTCCTCCAGCGAGATAACATCCATGTCTTTAACCAGGCCCTGGCGTTAGAACTATGGATGGATGAAGAGGAATGTCGAGGCATACAGCTTGTATACGCACAGCAACTGCTCTGGATACAAGCCAAAGCCGTGGTCCTCGCCACCGGGGGCGGCGGACAAATTTACTCCCAGACTACCAACCCCGCTGCTAGCACTGGCGATGGGGTGGCGATGGCCTGGCGAGCGGGCGCTCAACTGCGAGATCTAGAATTCATGCAGTTTCATCCCACCGCTCTCACCACAGCAGGAGCCCCGCGATTTTTAATTAGCGAAGCTGTCCGAGGAGAAGGGGCCCATCTGGTCGATAGTAGCGGCAGACGATTTGCCTTTGACTACCATCCCGATGGGGAATTAGCCCCTAGGGACGTGGTGAGCCGGGCAATTTTTAACCATTTGCAAAAAACACCTGGGGAATCCGTGGTCTATCTAGACCTGCGCGTCATTGAGCCTGAGCAAGTACAACATCGATTTCCCAACATCATTCGTAAATGCCAAAAGTGGGCAGGGATTAACGTTTTTGAGACACCCATTCCCGTCTCCCCCGCCGCCCATTACTGGATGGGCGGTATTACCACCAATCTGAAAAGTCATACAACGATTCGTCGCCTATACGCCGTAGGAGAAAATGCCAGCACAGGAGTCCATGGTGCCAATCGACTCGCCAGTAATTCATTACTAGAATGTCTGGTATTTGGAGCACAGCTAAAGGAACTGAAGCCAGAACCATTAGCCCCCGTGACGATTACTCCAGGGTTTGTGCCTCTGGAGTTAGGCCCAATGGCAGAGTTCAATACCACCATGAATTGGCTCCATGAACATCGCACCGCCATTAACCAACTCGTTTGGCAAAGCGCAGGAATTTCCCGTGAAGCCACCCAGATGACTGCCGCATTAAACAAACTAGAAGAATGGCAAACTGAATTTGACGCGCTACCCTTCACCCAGACAATGCATAACACCAGTGGGTATGAGCCGCGCCAGCTGCCCACTCCACTGACCTTTGAGCAGCTACGTCTGTGGGCGGAAACCCAAAATTTATTAACAGTGGCCACCTTAGTGCTCAAAAGTGCCCTCTTTCGTACAGAAAGCCGTGGTGGTCACTATCGTAGTGATTACCCCAAGCCCGATCCCAAGTGGCAAGTTCATACACTAGTACAGGCAGAGTCTGTCTTCACGTCATCTCCCGCCCTCTAAACACAGCTATCTAGCTCTAGCACCACCATCAAAACCACCAAAAGAATCTGGTGGTAACATTGTGTTGAATGCTGGTCGCCAGCTCAAAGTAGGGCAAATCAAAATATAGCTTTGCGCATATAGTTCACAACATAGGTGATCGCTGAAAACGATAGATAACTACACAGCTCACCAGGAATAGAATTCACCGCTTAATGTAGAGTTCGATAGCGATGGCGATACGTCCCATCTATTCCTGCCTTGGGTATTAGAAACACGCCCATACTACGCCAGCAAACCAATCGCCACAAGCTTTATCACTCGCTTCTGTAAGTCTTAGAAGATTTACCCCTGGCAATATTGCAAAGAAATATAAACACAAGCCGCAGCCACCGCATCAGCCACCGCATAAAAATTTTCTGGTTATATGGTTGAGCCATACCAAGTTTCGGAGGCTCACGCCATGGTTGGTTGTCAACGCACCTCGCTACGGTATAAGTATCTTTCTCCAGCGCCAATGTATTTTCCTTGGTTGGACGACGATCAATCGGAGCATGAGGCTGTTATTGAAGACGTCTTGAAACCTGGCAAAGCATGGCGCGTACGTTACAAGGCGAGCTTTTGGAAAGCTTGCTCTAACCATGCCGATCTCGATTTACTCCCGCAAGATACCGTCCATGTGATTGGGCGACAAAACCTGACGCTCATTATTCAAGCACCACAAGGCAGCGCATTCTCCTCCATCACCCCCCATACAATCAGGTAGTATTACCATGAATAAGCCCCCTGAAGCTAACTCCCAAAAAAGTCTAAGCAACAACTCCCCAGAAGATCTCTTTGCTTTTCTAAAATGCCCAAAATGCAAAGGGCAAACCTTCATGCAAAAGAGTTCTACCTTTTATAAATGTTATGCCTGCGACGCCTCTGCTGACGTCGAGAATGGAACGATATGGAACAAGGTCACCACGCCAGAACTGCTGAGATCAGAGCAGCCTCAAAATCAGAAACATCTCCTTGCCTCTCGTCGAAAAGTCACCGTTCCAGCCAAAGAACTATCTGCGGGCAATTTTTTCAGAAGTTTTTCTGGCATGGTTGTTCTCTCTGTGATTTTGATTACCTTCCTCTCCATTCTGTCATCTGAGAGAGTAGAAAATGCAACAGAATATCCAGTCCAGACATATCAGCACAGCCAATGAACCCATACTGGACGAAGTCTTGACCCAGCATGGTATGCCAGCTTTTCTCATGAGAGAAAGTATGTTAATGGGGAAATTTTCCTATTTTTTTAGCGCTTACAGGTACTCTCTCCGTTGGCTATTGGAAAGTTGGGTTAACATGTCCTGGTAGGAATTTGCGGTCTCTTTGCAGGTTAAACCTTGACAGACTAGACCAACGCACCCTGCTGGCAAATTTGGCTCGATCCCTAAAATATTTGTGCAGGATTTAATAAGTCTGTGGGCTCCACCAGGCGCACGGAGCGCAAAGCGCTGAGGCCGTAAGGAATCATCGGAAAACTGGTGCCTTGTCCAGATGGCATCAGGAGCTTGGCACTGGCGGTCAGGCCCCGCTCTAGCAGTTCGGCACTGAGGTTGTCATCGGCGGGTAGCAGCGTAGACTGCTGCAGGGTTTTTAAAATCTGGGATTTGACGGCACCGACTTTAGGCTGATCGGTGTCGTAGAGGTGGCGCAGGATTTCCAGTAATTTCAGAAAGCCAGGCCGACCATAACGGGGCTCAACGGGGAAATAGGTACCACCGTAAAAAGGAACTAGATCGTCGGGGGATAGGAAAATATTTAGGGGCCAACCACCTTGCCCTACCAGCATCTGCAAAGCTTGCATGTAGATGCTATCGAGGTCAGGGCGTTCTTCCCGATCAACTTTGATGGGCAGGAAATGGGCATTGAGATAGGTTGCGATCGCACCGTCCGAAAACGCCTCCCCCTCCATCACCGTGCACCAATGGCAGCTGGAATAACCCACCGACAAAAAAATCGGCTTATCCTCACGACGTGCCGTCTCTAAGGCTTCATCACACTAGGGCCACCAGTCAATCGGGTTATGGGCATGTTTGCGCAAATACAAACTTTGGCTTTGCGCGAGTCGATTTACCGTAGATCAAGGGCCACCAGTAACACCCACGAGTCTATCAAGATTAGTCCTGCCGCACTTAAGCAAACCGCTAGGAACACCCGTCAACCCAGGTCACTGCGGGCAACTGTCCGGTACGAAACTGGGTGATCTTACCCTGGGGATCCGCCTCAAACACTAAGCTGTATAAGTTGCTCCCAGCAGCAGCAGGCGTCAACGTCAAAGAGGTACCCTCCGTATAGGGATTGGGAGTCACCTCAATCTGCCCATCATAGGCGGATGCCACTTCTTCAACGGTGGAGCCAATCCCCAGGCCGCTAACAGTCTTAATCGGACTCCCTGGCCCAATGTCAATGCGAATCACCTGGTCGTTGATCACCATCACACCAATGCCATCAATCGGCGCAGTCGGCCCATCTTTCTGGGCGTCATAGACTTCTGGCAAATAATACTGACAAACCTCTGATTGGGCTAGGGGAGACACCACAAAGCTGATCTGGGCAGCATTCGCAGCTTCTTGAATAGTCATGCCCAATCGGACAGAGCCTAGGCCACCCACAGACACCACTTCTTTATGAATCGGGTGGGTGGTATCTAAACGCTGCTGCACCCGATTAATCAGAGCATCAACGGCGGTGGCCCTAGCCATAATGTGGATCACCAGTGCGGAAACTGGTTGTAACGTGGGCAGTTGCGCCATGGAGGCACAACTACTCAAACCAAGCGCAGGTAGGATAGCTAGTAATAATCGCCGGGGGCAGCGGACTAGCACAGAGCTGAATTGGGGCTTTTTAAAGGGTGAAATCATTGGTCAAAAAGGCGATGGTCCGATAGTGGCCCACCTTAAGGAAACAAACACTTACTTAAGAGCCTAATAGAAAGAATAATTTAGAAATGTAAGTAATAACGCTTAATTGAATTCTTTTCTGCTTTATCTTGATAAGAGAAATATGTTATTAACACCATCCTTCTATCAGGTATTAGGAGTCTACTGTGTCGCAAATTCCATCTGACCAAAGTAGTAATAATCGCCGTCGCCAAGGGGTGGACTATGACGAGCTAATCGCTATGTTCATAGCCTTTCTAACGTTGGGCAGCGTCTTATTTTGGGGATTAACCCGTTCAGGAATGAACCTGTTTGGCCAAGAAGGATTGTTTGATGCAGACGGAGCCCCCGCGCTGATTGGCACGGTAGACAGCGATAGCCGACTGGATAGTGCCGATGAACTAGTGGTAGATGCCATTCCCTCTGAGGATGATGGCCTTGGCTTCGGTGCCGCCCAGGTCGTCGGTGCCGCAGGTGCCGGTAGCATCGTGGCAGACCTCGGCAGCTCTGCCGAGGGTGCCAAAGTCATTGTTAGCCAGCCCTCGACACCAGCCGCTATCAACACTGTTCCTGCCGCTCCGGAAGAGCCGCCCAAGCAAATAGCTCAGCCTGCGGCAGAGCCTGAGACACCAGCCGCTCCCGTTGCTCCACCCCTGGAAGTAACCCAGGCAGCTGTGGTTTTTTCAGATGTGCCCGATGGCTATTGGGCTAAGCCTTACATCGATGCCCTCAGTGAGCGGGATGTATTTGACGGTAACATCGCCGATGGCGTAGCTGGGGGTAACACCTTCAAGCCAGATGAACCCATTAGTCGAGCCCAGCTAGCTATGGCCATCGCCAAAGCGTTTCCCTTATCAGAAGACGAAGCGGCCATTGACTTTTCCGATGTAGCCACTGATTTTTGGGCTCTAGACGCCATCAACGCTGTAGTCAAAGGCGGCTATATGAATGGCTTTCCCGATGGTAGCTTTAAGCCTGATCAGCCAGTGCCCCGAGTTCAGGCCCTAACCGCGATGGTGACCGGCAGTAAGGCCACCGCTCAAGGTAATGCGGCAGAAATCGTTAAACGTTATGGTGATGCCGCCGATATCCAAGGATGGGCAGTCCCCAAGATGGCAGCAGCGACCCAAGCTGGCTTAGTGGTGAATCACCCTGATCTAACCAAGCTAAATCCTAACCAGCCTGCCACTCGGGCCGAAGTGGCAGCCATGATTTATCAGACCTTGGTCGCCCAGAAGAGAATTGCAAACATTGGCGGGGAATATATCGTCCAGCCCTAGGTATAGCAATCTACTGCAGACTTTAAGCCGATTGCGCCGCACATAGCTGTTGCTATCTATAGCTTTCAGCGCTTACCTAGGGTGTAAACTATGTGCGCAAAGCTGATAGATAGCTCAGGCAATATGGTGGACAGCTGTAATGGGGATTTAGCGGCCGGTTTAATTCTTGGTCCGGATAACAAAGTGCGCTGCTGGTGGCCTGGTGAGGATGCTCAGTATTTGAGCTACCACGACAACGAGTGGGGGTATCCGGTTGGAGATGACACTAGGCTGTTTGAAAAGATATGTCTGGAGGGATTTCAGGCGGGTCTGAGCTGGCTGACGATTTTGCGTAAGCGGGATAATTTTCGAGCGGCCTTTGCCCAGTTTAAGTTTGAGACGGTGGCCCGCTACACGGAGGCGGATGTTGATCGTCTGCTTCAGGATGCTGGCATTGTGCGTCACCGTCGCAAAATTGAATCCACCATCAACAATGCCCAAAAAGCCTGTGATTTGGTAGATCAGTGGGGCTCCCTGGCGGCCTATTTTTGGCAGTATGAACCCACCGAGCGCCCTCATAGATTCGACTACGCTGCCCTATCGCAGCTGAGTAAAACACCGACATCCATAGCCCTCAGCAAGGATTTAAAAAAGCGGGGCTGGTCATTTGTTGGCCCCACCACGGCCTATGCCTTTATGCAGGCCATGGGCCTGGTGAATGATCACCTAGAAGGCTGTTGTATGCGCCCATCAGCGGAAGCACGGCGGATTTCCTTTGAGCGACCGTGAAGTTGGATAAGTTTAAGGTGTAAATCTTGAAATTATGCTCAGATCCAACACCATTGCTAGCAACCTTAAGGCAAACTAAACTCGTTTGAGCAAACGTCTTTGAACCTCTGGAGGTTTCCCTTGGCAGATGCGATCGCAATTCACTTAGTCAATGCAGAGAAACTCCAGACCGACCATCCAGACAGTGTAGCCTGGTGTCAAGCATCCGGATTCTCAGGCCAAGCTGGCAGCCTATGCCTAGTCCCCGAGGCCACCGGTAAAATCGCCAAGGTACTCGTGGGCAGTCCCGACAGCTTAGATGCCTGGACCTTGGCGGCCTTAGCCAAAACCTTACCCGTCGGCACCTATGCCCTAGCCGATACCTTTTCTGACAGCCATGCCACCCAACTATGCCTGGGGTGGCAACTGGGTAGCTACACCTTTGATCGCTACAAACTTACCAAAGTCGGTTTGCTCCCCACCCTGGAAGCGCCCAGCAACGCAGACTTAACCTATGTCAAAGCCGCCGCGGAAGCCACCTATCTAGTGCGGGACCTGGTCACCACCCCCGCCAACAACATGGGACCTGACCAGCTAGAAGAAACCGCCCGCAGTTTGGCCGATCGCTATGAAGCAAAGGTGACCGTCATTGCTGGGGGTGATCTGGTGATCGAAAACTATCCCATGATCTATGCCGTTGGCAAAGCCAGCACCCGCGCACCCCGGCTGATTGACATGAACTGGGGCAACCCTGACGACCCTAAAATCACCTTAGTCGGCAAAGGCGTTTGCTTTGACAGTGGCGGTCTTGACATCAAATCGGCCACTGGCATGCAGCTCATGAAAAAAGACATGGGGGGAGCAGCCCAAGTCCTCGGCCTGGCCCAAATGATCATGGAAATCGGCCTACCGATCCGACTGAGGGTCCTAGTGGCCGCCGTGGAAAATAGTATTGCGGGCAATGCCCTCAGACCTCTAGACATTTTGACCTCTCGCAAAGGTACCACCATCGAAGTGGGCAATACCGACGCCGAAGGTCGCCTTGTACTGGCCGATGCCCTATGGGAAGCCAGTAGTGAAGATCCAGACCTGATGATTGATTGTGCCACCCTCACCGGGGCAGCCCGCGTGGCCCTAGGGACGGACCTGCCCGCCTTTTTCTGCAATGACGAGCAGGTTACAGCCACTCTACTTAAGGCCAGTCAAACCACAGATGACCCCCTATGGAATCTGCCCCTCTATGCCGCCTATCGCACCATGCTCAATAGCCCAGTGGCGGACATGAACAATATCGCCAGCGGTTCCTATGCCGGGGCCATTACCGCCGCCCTGTTTTTACAAGAATTTATTCAGCCTGGCATTCCATGGGTCCATGTAGATTTCATGGCCTACAACGTCCGTAGTCTCCCAGGACGGCCCGAAGGCGGCGAGGCCATGGGCATGCGGGCATTATTCGAGCTAATTAAGCAGCGCATAGCCTAATGGATGGGGGAGCGACCGATCACACTCATCGAGGCCAAACCAAATGGGGGCAATCCCCCTAACTTAAGCCAGCAAACATCGCCATCGATTAAGTGTTGATGACCGTACTCCTAATTCACTCAAGCCCGGTTGACATTTCTTAATACTATCCGTTACATTCATTTACATAAGGAATCACTTGTACTGATGCACTGCTGGTTGCCGCCCTCCATGGCAACTATCAGCAACTAAAAGAGGAAACTAATTATGGCTATCGTATTGGCAATTGTGATTGTAGGTTGGGTTGCAGCTGCACTGATTGGCAGCCAAGCATACTTCCTAGGTGAGCAATCCAAGCCTATCCACGAGCGCAACTGGCGTTCCGATTCATTTGACGCTTTGGCAAAAACCGTCACCGGTGCCGAGACTGACTTCAACACCCGTACCACAGCTTACGGCTATGATGCCTTTTCTAGCCAGGGTCTAGAAGGTTAGAGCCTCAAGCCGACATCAACCCTCATCAGCCCCCATTGAACTAGGCTGAACCGTTCGAGCTAGGTGACCCGCAATACCTCCCACCATCAGTTGGGAGGTATTGCTGTTTTAAAGCGCTCCTGCTGGGGGCAAAGTCCTTTCTAGACCATCGCCCTTGCAGTGAAATTAGTCTTCTCTCTCCACCATAATCACGTTCTCTGTCACTTTTTCGAAGGTGTCATCATGGCTGATCACAAACAGCTGTTTAAAGGTTTTCAGACGGGCGATAGCTTCCGCCAGACTCTCTCGACGAGGACGGTCCATATTGGTAGTGGGCTCATCAAAAAAGGCAATATCAATATCGGCTAAAACCTTCAGCAAAGCCAAGCGAACCGCCAGGGCAGCGCACATTTGCTCCCCCCCCGATAGATTCATAAACCGTCGAGTATGGCCCCCCTCTTGCACCAAAATTTCATAGTCCCGGGTCCACTCTAGGGCCACATTAGACCGATTCAGCAGCTCCCGAAATAGCCGATCGGCCTCTTGGGAAATCCCCTGCACATAGCGTTCGGTAATGCGCGGTCCCGCTTCTTTATAGGCCTTGCGGGCAAAGTTAATAAAGCGTTTGACCCGTTCTTTTTGTTTGATGTCAATCTGGGCCTGGGCCTGTTTTTCCGCCACTTGCTTCAGAGCGTTAATCTGGCTGGTCAGTTCAGCCTGGAGCTTGCGTTGTTGGGGGAGGCTGCCGGTGATGCGATCGCACTGAGACTTAATCTCCCCATATCGTTTTTCCACCCCCTGCAACAGGGTTGGATCAAAATCAGCCGTAAGTTTTGTCAGCTCAGCCTTCAGTTCTGTCTGCCGCTGTGTGAGATCTGCCATTACCTGGGCCACCGTCATCAACTCGCTACTCAGCTGGGCTAATTTCTGGGCATCGTTTTCATTCTGCACATAAATCAGGTAGCCAGGCTGATAGTCCTGCCTTAGCTGCTGCTGTTGGGCAATCTCTGCCTCCAGATCAGCAAAGTTAGCCAGCTGGCTAGTGAGTTTTGCTAGGGCGGTTTCTAGGGTTTGGCGCTGAATTTGCAGGCGCTCGTACTCAGCCGCCCCATGGGCCATGGTTTGCAGCTGCTCGGTCAGGACTTGACGCCGCCCCTTAGGATCACCCAACCCAGCCATGGCCTCCTCAAGTTCCCCCAGCCGCTGAACGAGGGCCTCTGTTTGGGTCAACTGCTGGTCCAGCTGGTCAATCTCGGTCTGCAAAGCTTTCTGCTGGGTAGTGAGCTCAGTTTGCTGTTGCTGCAGTCGGTCTCGATTAGCCAGCTGCGACCGATCCCCATAGGCCTTGGTGAGCTCAGCCTGACCTTGTTGCAAATTGCGTTTGAGCTGGGCGGTATCCACTTGGGCGGACAGATCCCCCAAAATACTCTCCAAGGCGGACAAGGTTGTTTGACTAAGGGTTTGGCCGGTTGAGATCGCAGTTTGCAGCTGCTCAATCACGCTATTGGACAACAGGGGCAGACTTTGTTGCAGCTCACCCAGGGCCGCCAAGGCCGCCGTTACCTGCTGGTCATAGTCCGTGGCCTGGGTGCGATGGCTCGTAACTAGCTGGTGTAGCTCCGTTTCAAACTGTTGGGCCGCCTCCACCCGACTCAGCTGCTGTTGCCAGCGCTGCTGCTGCTGTTCCAAGGAAGGAATGCTGTGCACACTGCTTTGTAAAGCATCCAGGGCTTGGAGATCCCGCTCGGATTGTTGACTATCTCGCTGCAGCCGAGTCAACCTATCCTGACAGCTTTGACGACGTACCTTAAGCTCAGCGAGCACCTGTTGTTGCTGGGACAACTCACGATGTTCAGCCATAAACTGATCTTGTTGGTCACAGGACGCGGCTAAATCGGCAATCTGCTTTTGGCACAAATCCCGTTGCTCCAGTTGGACCTGGAGACGAGCCATGGTGGTGGCCTGTTGATCTAGGCTGCGTTGCTGCTGCTGCTGTTGCTGTAACAGTTGTTGACGCTGCTGATTTTTCTGGGTCAGGGTTTTCAGGACATTTTCCACATCTAAAAAACAGCGATGGACCGTGGCATGGGCCTCACAGAGTTCCGTTGCTTGTTGCGATCGCAACCGCCCCTGCTCCATGGCTTGGTAAGCCTGTTGTTTTGCCTCTAGCTGTATAGCTAATTGTTGTTGCTGCTGCTGCAGAGTCTGTATGTGTTGAGTTTGGGCAGCTAAGGATTGTTTTTGGCCCTCTAACTGGGCCAGGTCTTGTTGCAACCGCGTCAGCTGTTGTTCCCCCGTGGCAATCTCCTGGGCAATGCTGCCATGGCGTGTGTGCAGTTCATCCCAAGATTGCAGTTGATCCCCATACTGCTGAAGCTGGCTTTTGAGCAATTCTACCTGGGCTTCCGCATACCGTCGCAGACCATTGGTATCTTTATGCACCTGGCGGTATTCTTCCACCTTGAGCACCCGGTCAAAAATCGGCTTACGCTTTTCAGGACTTAGCAGAAAGTCGACGGTGAATGTGCCCTGGGGCACCCCGATGGTATTGGCAAACAGCTGCCCTAGGTCCGTACCCAGCGGCACCCCCAGATGCTGCTGCAGCCAAGGCTCCACCTCATCCTTAATGCGGCTATAGTTGAGCCGCTCCCCCAACTGCGGATCAAACAGGGTATAGCCACGACTGGTGCAGCGTTCTACTTCATAGGTGCGGCTATCGTAGCTGGACACAAAGGCAACCCTGGCCTGGGCACTGCCGCTACCATTGCGGATCAGATCCTCCTGCCTGTAGTTACCACGGTGATTAAACAACACCCAGGCAATCGCCTCTAGAATGCTGGTTTTACCGGCACCGTTAACGCCACAAATGGCATTGGTCCCGAGCTGAAACTCAAAGTTGCGATCGCGATGAGCCTTAAAGTTAGTCAGGGTAACCGACAACAGATACATGACAGCCCCTCGCTCCATCCTTAAATAATGCGCTAATGCAGTGTACCTGCTTAAACCCTAGTTTACCCAATCGGTGTTATCCAATCGGTTATAGGTCAGCAGCATACACAGCACCATAGGCCATTCAAGATAAAAGCGAGGTGAGCCCCCTAGCAATCCCCTAGAAAAGATCGAGATTACCAGAAACATTGGCAGGTTGGCGTAACACCGGCAATGCCTGCTGAGCCCAAATCTGTACCCTAGGATGAGAGCTCGTCGCTAGTTGGCGACATAACCTAATGGCCGCAGGCAGCTGACCACTTTCTTTATAGGCACGCACTAACCAAATATTTGCCGAATAATATAGTTTATCGGGTGGGCGCACTTGGGAAGCAACGCGATTAAGTCCACTAATCCCTTTTTGAAACTGCCCATCTCTGACTGCATCTATGGCAGCCTCCAGCATCTCTTGTGACATATGAAATTTGCCTTAATAGTGAATATGTAATTGCAAAAAATAGTCAGGGAGTCCCCGCTTACCGACCACATCAGACGCTGAGCTATCTAAAGTCCTTCAGACCCAGAGTTCCTCAGTCGCTTACTATCTAGGCTCATCAGCTCTCGACAGGCCCAAGCATCCTAGCCCTGAAGAACATATGCCCCTGAAGTTCCCAGTTCTAAAATTTCAAGCAAAGCACACACCTACACACCCACAAGGTTGGTCCGTGCCAAAAAGTTATGCGCCATAACGGGTCAAGTAACCCATAGATTTATGGCCTATATCAACTGCCAGTTCACAGTCAATTCAGCCTCAAATATTTCCGGTCATCCAAGTATCCTCCTAGGCTTCAAGCCCCCTGTCTACTGTCGTTATATCCATAGAAAATTTGTTGTACCGATTTGTTCCTCACCCTAGGAAACAAAGCGATATCGATCAGATCAGATGAAGTAATGCCAAACCACAGTAAAAAAGATTCGGTGTTGCGGAGCCTCAGAATAACGTTACCTGCAAGATGCCGGTCTGATGACGGTCTGATGACGGTCTGATGACGGTCTATAGATCATTTCTAACAGACCGATTCATCCCCTAACTCAGCAACGGCAATGCTTAAGCATCTGGACTAACCATATACAGGCCCCAAGTTGACGGAACTTACATAGAATGAAGCCTCTAATTCATACGCCACCGTCTAGGCCATCCGTAAATATAATATTAGCCCTCCTCTTCTAGGTATAAAACACCTAGCCCAAGGTAACCTCCAACAGAAATATACAGAGAGCTGACGGTAGAAATACACAAAGCTGGGAATCCGACAACCAGAAAACTCTGCATACTTTCCGGGATTAAAAACAATGCTATTGGCGTAACAAACCTTACCTTACGTAGTATTGAGCAGCTCAAAATTGACCTCAAGGAATCAGCAGAATTTCCATCAGCCAATTGGCTGTAACGGTCATTACGGAAGTATTTCAACAGAATTTTCCGTAGAACTACAGAAGAGTTAGTGGGAAAATACCAGCCAATTGGCTGATACAAATCAAAAAATATTAATTAGCTCAATCATTTTATCTCCTACGACCAAAATAAACCTTGAAAATACCGATTTTTTCAGTGATTTTTGTTGAAATATCGAGTGTATATACAGATTATTCAACATTTATAAACCAATCATATTTGATGGCTTAAGCCCATTTCTACGAGAATATATGGATGCCCCCTTGCATCAACACATTAAGTCTCATTGATATCGATTTATCAAGGGTTTCACCCCCCTCGCATGTCCGCGAAAACTTCTATATGTTGAGTATGGAAACAGACTCATTTGCCAGGACCCTATAACAACAAAATTTAATCAGTCTTTATAAGGCCCTGGAGAATTTGTCTGAAAAAGGTTTCTAATTTTAAGCTAGGTAGTCTATGGGATAGTTCTATTGTCTCGGCAGAGATAGAAGATCCTAGCCAATAGTCTTATCCTTACCTAGTAGAAAATATTGAGGCCGCCTAAATGCCGAACAGGATGATTGGTTATGTCACGAGATGCACTGATTGTAGGAATTAATCAATACCAAAACCTGCCAAGGCTAAACGCGGCAGCTAAAGATGCCGAAGGAATGGCCAACATGCTGGAAATCTACGGCGACTTCCGCGTGCGGCGACTGCCTGAAATCATTGAAAATCAACGGCCTAAAATCGGTCAACAGACACCTGTATCAACTCAACAGCTTGAAAATAGTCTGGTACGTCTTTTATTACCCAAAGGCGACCATATCCCTGAAACTGTCTTCTTCTATTTTTCCGGTCATGGTCTACAGCGAGAAGTGGGCCTACGGGAAGGATATTTGGCAACCAGTGACACTCAGCCCAATACCTCTAATAGTGGAGTATCGCTATCATGGCTACGCCGCCTGATCAAGCATAGTCCAGTACGTCAGATTCTAATTATTTTAGATTGCTGTCACAGTGGAGAGTTTCTCTCTTTAAAGGATGAGGCATGGCAGGGGAGTGATGGTCAAAGTTACCTATTTATAGCAGCATCCCGTGAATATGAAGAAGCCTATGAATCCCTAAGTAGCGATTACAGTGTTCTCACCCAAGCAGTCTTATCGAGTTTACTACCTCAACAAGCCGAGAGTGGCCGAGTCACCAGTACTGACTTAGTGGCTGCCATCACCAATCAACTCAGCCATGAGATTCAACAACCTCTCTTTGAACAAGGGGGAAGCGAAATTGTTATCACTCGTCAGTCAGAGCGCCCCCTGCCCCAGCTAGATAACATCTCATTGATTTCCCGTCTAAAACAGTACAGCTTTAACTTTTGCCCCTACCTCGGCCCCCATCCGTTTGAGGAAAAGCATGCTGAGTATTACTTTGGGCGAGAAACTCTCACCCAAGAATTACTCCAGACATTACAGCAGACCAATATTTGTGCCCTCATAGGGGCCTCGGGCAATGGTAAAACATCCCTGTTAAGAGCCGGCCTGATCCCCCGCCTAGCCGCAGGTAATGACATTCTAGGCAGTGAAAATTGGCTAGTGCGCTATGTTCCTCTAGGCCCACAGCCATTGAAGAATCTAGCAGCAGCCTTTACCCTAGGGAAACAAGAAATAGAAGTCGCCCATCAGTTATTACAAGCAGAAAACCTTCTCAGGCAGGGGTCAGACGGCCTAGCGAACTTAGTGACAGCAGCACTAATACAACAGCCGAATGCAAAAAAAATGTGGCTCGTCATCGATCAGTTCGAAGACCTCCTGACGCCGACTACTGATCCTCAATTACATCAAGAGCGAGCAGCACTCATCAATGCATTAGTCACCGCCTTGCGAGGACCTGCCCACAACCTAGGCATTATCATTGGCCTACGTTCAGATGCCATGGGCAACTTACTAACCCATGGTGAACTGTTCTCTTTAATCGAAAAAAATCGGGTGGTCATGACTCCCATGAGTTATCAGGAAATTCGAGATGTGATTGAGAAACCGGCTGAAAAACTAGGCCTCACCATCGATCCTTACTTAATACACAATCTCACTCTAGACCTAACTGGAGCCCCCGGTGAACTCGCATTATTGCAAAGTACTCTCCATGAATTATGGCAACATCGTTCTCCCGTACCATATGGCAAGGGTGGACCTTGTCTCTCCCTAGATAGCTACATGAAATTAGGCCGAATATCCACCATGCTAACCGACAGAGCAACAGCACTGTATGAGTCATTGCCACAGGATGAACAAAACGTAGTCCAGCGGATATTTCTCTCTCTCTGTGATTTAGGTGAAGGCCGTTTTGATCAGGAGCGTCAGGTTCGTAAATTCGAACTGATCAACCAACGATTTTCGCAAAGTTTAATTGATCAGATTCTACAGAAGCTAGTAAAAGCTGGGCTGGTGGTGGTCGATCAGCCCCAATTGCCCCCCCAAACTGACAATCAGCTCATGGTAGGGACAGTCTGGGAAACTCAAGGGCAGGCAAAGGCAGATGTTCAGCGATGGCTTGTGGCCCAGAGCCCCACATCAGCGACAAAATCAACGGTAAAATCAGAGGAAACCATTACCCTGGCTCATAAGTCCTTGGTATCAGATTGGCACCTATTGCGTCAGTGGTTACAAACTAGTCGAACGATCCTGCGACAAAGGCGGGATCTCGAAACTCGAGCCTGGATATGGTATCAGCGCGGGGAACTCACATGCTCTGAATACCTACTGGGGCAGCAATATATGAAGGATGCCGAGCAGTTTTTAGAGACCCATTTAGAAGATCTTTCAACCCTGGCCCAAAGATTTGTCCAGGTCAGTCAACGAATCAGCACCTACCGACGCTGGCAAACCCGAGGCGTCGCTGTATTACTACCCTTAGCGGTGATGGCGGGGATGACGGTCTCATTGGTGCGGCACCAGTTAGCTGCATCCTGGCGTATCAGAAAAACCCCTAGCACTACAGCACAGTTAAGTCCTCCCCCGATGGGCCCGACATCAGGCAACGCCATTAGTCCGCTATTACCCCAACAATGGGGTCGCACAGGGGTGGAGCGTTTAGCCATTACATCCCAAATTCTCGATTTTAACCGCAACTATCCCTAGTCTGAACTTAGCCAACTCTCTATCACCCAATTAGCTAATCCAATGACATCAGGCATTATGATTACGCAAGCATTCCCTTTGACCGGACAACCCCAATGATAGGTTGAATGTTGGGGAAAATCAGTGAACCCTGAAACTGTGTTTGCAAGGTTTCGACAACCTGCGACAATCGAGGTCGGTTAGCCACGGAGATAGGAGATCTAAACTATGGGCCATCAAATCAGCCCTATAATCAAACGGTACATTGACTATTGGCTGCTAGCGGCTTTGGCCTTTGGTCTAGGAGCCTTTGTGTTGCCGTCGATATAGGGATTTCTAACCAGTGAATTTGACAGCTGCTATCGTCAATTGGCTTAAAACTTGGCCCCTAGGCTGGCCCTTAAAAAAGGTACTGGTTAGTTTAGTGACGGCCCTTGGCCTATGCTTGCTGGCACCCACCGCCGCCATGGCAGCCCAGGCTCAGGCCACATTTGCTGGGGGCTGTTTTTGGTGTATGGAACATCCCTTTGATGAGTTACCGGGGGTTACGGATACTACCTCGGGCTACATGGGGGGTACAGTGGCCTCTCCTAGCTATCGCCAGGTTTCCTCAGGGACTACAGGCCATGCAGAGGTGGTACAGGTGGAGTATGACACCGAGGTAGTCAGCTACGAAACCTTGTTAGATACGTTTTGGCATAACGTGGACCCTCTGGACGGACAAGGTCAGTTTTGTGATCAGGGTAGTCAATATCGCTCCATCGTTTTCTACCATGATGAGACTCAGCGCCAGCTAGCTGAAGACTCTAAACAGTTGGTTGCCGATCAGTTTGCTAAGCCCATTGCCACGGATATTCTGCCAGCAGCAGAATTTTACTCGGCGGAGGACTACCACCAGAATTATTATCAAACCCATCCAGCCCGCTATCGCCTCTATCGGTTTGGCTGTGGGCGAGATCAGCGTTTGGCAGAACTGTGGGGCCCACCCGCTGAGTAATATCGCTGAGTCATTACTTCTCGATGGGCTCACGCCAGATCTATCTGCCCAAGGGATAGAAAACTGACTAAAGTAAAGGGTAGATGTAAATCACATAAATGCCCATGAGTGCCGTACAGCTTTCTGCGCGCGATATAATGCGTGCCGCCTATGAAAACCGCTATACCTGGGATAGTAATTTCCCTGGCTACACTACGGATGTGGAATTTAGGCAGGGTGACAAGACCCATGTGGGTCAAGCCAAGGTCAACCCCGATCTTTCAGCAGAAGTCATTGGGATTGAGGATGAAGCTGTGCTGAAGCTAATCAAGGGTCAGCTTTGGGAGGTGGCTATTCACCGAGTGCGTCGCGAATTTGAAGAGACCCATGCCAAAAATGTTTTTGCCCTAGGGGAAACCGATGCTCGGGGGGCGGTGGAAATTTTGGTTGAGGGTAAATCCACGGGGGATAAATATAAGGTTCTCAATGATGAGGTGGTTCTGGTGCATCGTCACATCCACGGTGTCGTTGTCACCATCAATACCTTTAGTACCCACGATACAGGGGCCGGTTACCTATCCCATACGTACGATTCGGTCTACCACGACCCTAAAACAGGCGAACAGAAGAAGGGGCATAGCCAGTTTACCGATGAGTATGGCCAAGTCGATGACTACCATGTCCTGACTCGGCGTGCGATCGCATCCGCCGAGGAAGGTGACATGGAATTTCTATTCACTAATATCAAAATGCTAGAACCCACCGCAGGCTAATCTGGCGTACCAGGGGAAAACACGCAAAACCCACCGCCAGACCGCCAGCGCCCTAGCGCAATGGGCATCGCTTACGTAGGGTGATTGTGATGCTACCAATATTCTCCTCGGAGTCTAGTTGAAGCTGACGAATGTCAGCTTCAACCTGATCGCTCGGCTGGGGATTATTGGCGATCAGATCGGCGGCCTGGTATCGATTGTCTGAGGCTTGCTGATAGGCCTCCACCAAACTAATTTGGATAGCTTTTAACCGTTGATCTGAAAGCTGTAGACTATCAATCACCTGGGATATATCAAAGTACACTCGGCCCGCCTGGCGTTCAATACCCTGGTTATAGCCCGGACCACCCCGGTTGCCTTCGTAAAGTTCCTGAATGAGTGAATTTCCGTCGGCCAGCGCTCCATTGAGGAAGGCACAGTCTTCCCTGGGCGTACAACTAGTCAACCCCAGACAGACTAAGGTACTCAGGGCTAAAAATTGACGGTTCATACGACGAAAACGATAGAAGTTAGACATAGAAGTTAGACATATTAAGATGTAGACGTACGGTTATGTCACTGCAGCTGAATGTAGGCAAGTTTTTTCCCCGACGAAACGGGCGTAGACGAACACGACGGGCCACTAAACTAATCGGCAACGACGTTCTCGCCAATTAGTTTTACAAGTTCATCGGGTGACCCCAGGACAGCTGCCATCCCAACATCGTGGCAAAATATCGTGGTTCAACATCGTAACCCAGGGTAAATAATACGTGGACATTGGTTTTCTCGGCACAGGTCTCATGGGCGCACCCATGGCAAAGCGACTACAGATGGCTGGATATCAGGTCCACGGCTGGAATCGTAGCCCTGAAAAGCTCCAGGCTCTGGTGGCCGAGGGCATCCAGCAGGCGGACACCCCGGTTGCTGCGATCGCAGCCTCCCAGCTAGTCATCCTGATGCTCACCAATGCTGAGGCAATCCAATCCACTGTCCTGAGCCCAGAGGCGATCCCTAAGCTAGAGGGCAAAACCATTCTCCAGATGGGGACCATCGCCCCCCAGGAGAGTAAAGCCATTGCCGCAGCCGTGCAAACAGCTGGGGGTGAATATCTAGAAGCCCCTGTCCTAGGCAGCATTCCCGAAGCCCAAGCCGGAACGTTGATTGTCATGGCGGGGGCCACCCCTGAGCAGTTTAACCAGTGGAAAGCGGTTTTGGCCTGTTTCGGCCCCGAACCCAAGTTAATGGGGCCAGTGGGGGCAGGTAGTGGTGTCAAACTGGCCATGAACCAGCTAATTGGAACCCTCACCACCGCCTTTGCCATGAGTTTAAGCCTGGTGCAACAGGAGGCCATCGACATTGAGGCATTTATGGGCATTGTCCGCCAAAGTGCCCTCTACGCCCCGACCTTTGACAAAAAGCTGGGGCGGATGTGCGATCGCAACTTCGCCCATCCCAATTTCCCCACTAAGCACCTGTTAAAGGATATGGACCTGTTTGTGCAATCGGCCGACAGCTTCAACGCCGACGTGGCCCAAGCCGTCGCCCAGCTTGTTCAACGAGCAGTTGAACAAGGTCTGGCAGATCAAGACTATTCAGCCGTCTTTGCCGCCGTGAATCCATAATTTGGCAGTCTCAGGTTTGAAGTCTGAGGTTTTGCAGTTTGAGTTAAGGGCACCACTCAAACTGCAAAACTCCATCCTCAGAAATGCAACCTAAGCGGTCAGGGCCTCCGCCTTCACTGGCTCAGACAATGCTCCAAACCGACGATCGCGTGCTTGAAAGGCCAGCAGAGCCTGGTGAAACTGATGGCGATCGAACTGGGGCCAAAATACATCGGTAAAATACATTTCAGCATAGGCCATTTGCCACAGCAGAAAATTGCTCAACCGCTGCTCACCGCTGGTGCGAATCAGTAGATCTGGATCGCTGCTGCCCGCCGTATAGAGATGACGTTCTAACAGTTCTTCGGTAATGGAATCAGCGGAAAGCTCTCCCCGTTCTACTCGCTCAGCCACCGAGCGACAGGCCTGGGTGATCTCATGGCGGCTGCCATAGTTGATGGCAACATTAAACTCCACCGCATCATTATGCTGGGTTTGGGCCATAGAACGTTCCATTTCACGGCGGAGGGAAGGTTGTAAACCCGATAAATCGCCAATAAACCGAATGCGCACCCCTTCTCGATGCATTTCCGACAGTTCCTTGCGCAGTAACCGCTCAAACAACACCATCAGAAAATCGACTTCCTCGTGGGGACGCCGCCAGTTTTCGGTGGAAAAGGCATAGGCCGTCAACGCCCCAATTCCCCAATCCTTGCAACAGCGCAGCAAATCCTTGAGTACGTTAGCTCCGCGACGATGGCCTTCAATCCTTGGCAGACCATGGCTCTGAGCCCAGCGGCCATTGCCATCCATAATCACGGCAATATGATTAGGTAGCCCACGGGGATCCAGATCAGATGGTAAAGTTTGCAGAGTTTGGGTAGTCATAATTACAGATAAGTGCTCCAAATATGCATTCAACGTGAATTGCACGAACGGTGCTGTTACACAGCCCACGGCAATCAGTTCACTGAAAAATTAAAATATCGGCCCTGAATGAGCCCATCGCTATAAGAAGGGTGCCCCAAGTCCCTAAGTTTGAGACGTCCCTAACCTTTGGAAAGGACCCATGATAGAGGACCAAGCTAAGGATTTACATCAATATCATTTGATTACAACACAGGTCAGACTAGTTTACCCCTTTGCTTGATTACACCCTATCGGGTTCTTTGTCTGAGATTGTAGGGAAGGGTCCGAATTTAAAGGTCTGAAAAAGTCGGGATATCTGATGCGCAATCCTCCTAACTGTGACGGTAGTCTGTCAGTGTGAAGAAAACCATTGACCATGGCCGATGGGTGTTGATACTGCAATCGAATTTACAGATTCTCTGCTCTATGAGAAAACAGGGCAGCATCTCAGCGATCTGCAATGTTGTATTTTGCAGCAGGTGTGGGGAGGGAAAACCTATCGTGCGATCGCAACCATCGCTGGCTACAGTGAAGGCCACATCAAAGATGTCGCCTCCCAGCTATGGCGTTTGCTCTCCGATGTATTAGGGGAGCGCATTACCAAGGGCAACTACCGCTCACGCTCGGTGTACTGGCTGAAACGAGCCAAGCGCAAAATGGTGCATGTGGCCGAGGAAACATGGCCCGCTTGGCCCCGCATTCATCCTGCCAGCATTACCAAACCGGCCCAAACACTGGCACCCAAAACGACTCCCCCAGTCATCAATCCCCATTTTCTGGGCCGACATGAGGCCATGGAGACGCTGCAATCCCTGGACAGTCAGGGCCACAAAATCATTATCATTCAAGGGGAAGGCGGCCTTGGCAAAACCACCCTAGCCCAAAATTATCTACGCCACGCCCCCTTTGATCTGGTCTTGGAATGGCGGATTGCCCAAGAAACCTCCAACCTGACGGCGGTTGAACATATTCTCGATGAGTGGCTACGGCAGGATCTCAATGACGAACCAGGCCAAGACGTGAGCATCAGCCTCAGTCGATTAAAACGTCACCTAAAACAACAACGCATCGGCATTCTGATTGATAACCTGGAACCAGCCTTGGATGGCAATGGGCAGTTTGTCAAAGAAGCGCGTCATTATGGAGAGCTATTAAAACTGTTGTCAGATCTTTCAGTTAAGACAACAACCTTGATCACCAGCCGCGATCGCCTCTGTGAGCCGGGTATTAAAGCTCATCACTATCGATTACCCCGGCTCACCCTAACAGATTGGCAACAGTGCTTTACCTATCACCAGCTACGTTTGCCAAAGGCCGATGAGATTTTAAAATGCTTACATCGGACCTATGGCGGCAACGCCAAAGCCATGGAAATTTTGTGCAGTACAATACAAACAGACTTTGATGGTGATTTAGGCGCTTACTGGCGAGCCTACCAGGCCGATCCCTTAGCGGAAATTGATCTAAAAAACCTGGTCATTAGTCAGATTGATCGACTACAACACCTGGACCCCATTGCCTATCAACTTCTCTGTCGTCTGGGTTGTTATCGCTATCAGACCATCGCCAAACTTTCGTTATCCGCCATCTTAGCCCAATGCCAACAACCGGATGGGCAGCGGGCCATTGCCTCCCTGCGCAACCGCTCCCTAATTGAAGTGGAAAATGGTCAATATTGGCTACATCCAGTGATTCGGACTGTGGCCATTGAACGGCTCAGACACAGTGGGCTATGGTACGAGGCCAATCAAGTCGCTGCCAACCATTGGACCAACAGCATTCAATTACTGACATCCTTGGCCGATGCTCAGCAAGCTCTAGAGGCCTATTATCACCAGGTTGCCATTGGTGAGTATCGGGCCGCCGCCCAGGTGTTGTTACAGAGCCGCCATAATCAGTGGCAACAGTTTTTGCCCTTGGCCAGCAGCCTTTATCGCATGGGGTTGTTGCAACCGGTCAGTACCCTCATTCTGGAGGTGCTATCCCACCTCGAATCTGAGGCCGAGCCGCTACCCCAGGTGAGTGAACTGCGGAATATTTTGGGAGATATTTATTGGATTACTGGGGAGATTAACCAGGCGATTGACTGTCAGCAGGATGCGATCGCAACCACCCAAAAGCATCTAGCCACCCTCAATCCCACCGACCATCTCAACCACTACTATCTCCAGATGCTCAACATCGACTCACGGTTGAGTCTGGGGCTTTATGCCATGGACCTGTGGGAGTTAGACCAGGCCAAAGCAGCTTTTAGATCGGTCATTGACCTTGGACAAGCAACCCCCCACCAGGCTTGGGCCGACAAAGCCACCGTGGCCCTAGCCCTCACCTACGCCTATCAAAATCAAGCTGACCATGCCCAGGAGTTAGCCCATAGCTGCTTAAACACCTTTACCCACCAGCACCAAACATCCGGTCGACTGGCCTATTTTATTCAACTATTAGGCCAGACCTATGGTCACCTAGGCCATACATCCCAAGCCGAAGCCCTATACCAGCAAGCCCTTACCTTTGCTGAAGCCGGTCATTATCTCCAGGTCAAAGCACAGGCCCTAACGGGGTTGGCCACCATCGCCCGCCAACGTCAACAGCTGGACCTTGCCCTGGAGTACCACACCCAATCAATTGATCTATTCAATAGCATTGGGGCTAAATGTGACTTGGCCAATGCCTATGTAGAGCTAGGTCACAGCCAAATCATGCTGCATAAACCTGAGATTGCCACCCAACATTGGCAACAGGCATTAGCCCTATACTCAGACATTCATGCAAACAAACAAATGGGTCGGGTGGCGCAGTTCTTAAAACCCATCAGCCACGCCTGAGGGTAGTTCTCGCCCAGACTCGCCCATGTTCCAGTACTCAAGTCCATAATCCCCAGTATCAGAAGCTATCCCCCAGAGGTTTTCACACACGATACACACGGAGTACGGATTTCTTCATCCGTGATTTATCCAACCCTTAGCGTTACTGACTATTCTAGAAATGTGCGCAACGAGCACGTCAGCGATCTTCCCCGAGACAGAAGTTAGCTGCCAGTACGATCGGTCTCTTTGATTCTGAAAGCCAATGATAGACTGCGCGGTGCAAACCGGCAGTCTTTTTTTTGTCGCCATGCCATGGTTTTAAAGGTTAACTTCACCCGAGGAGCAGCAATATTCAGGCTGGTTGGCTCTATGTCGCGATCGCGAACAGTCTCACAAAAGAGTTGGCCATCCTGCTTCGCACCCAAGGAATTTCACCTATTACAAAACAGGGGTCTAAGGACCGCTCATGCGCAGGATGTTCCAGCTCCATGCAAGTAATGGCCCTTATCCCATATCCGCTACTGAGAAATTTTCCACAGCATCAAACCCTAACCCCTTACGGATAATGACGGGCTCATCTTCAGTCATATCCAAAATAGTAGACGACAAATAACTAGGGTCCGCCTCACTATCAATAATGATGTCCACCTGCTTTTCTAACGCATCAAATAACTCATACCGAGAGAAATAGGCCTCATCCATATCCCCTGTATGAGCCGAGGTGGAAATAATCGGATTCCCCAGACTTTCCAGCAGTGCATGACAGACCGAACTATCTGGCACCCGAATCCCCGTCGTCTTTCGTTTCGGGTTCATCACCAGCTTGGGCACTAGCTTCGTCGCAGGCAAAATGAATGTATAGGGACCGGGCACTAAAGACCGCATGGTCCGATAGGCCCAATCACTCACATAGGCATATTCCGCAATATTCGACAGCGACGAACACAAAAACGTCAGCGGCTTATCGTTAGATAAATTTTTCAGCTGCCGCACTCGCTTAATCGCATCTTTCGATTGCAAGTCACAGCCAATGGCATACACCGTATCCGTGGCGTATAGCATAATTGCACCGCTTTGGAGTTGCTTGCGAATTTTATCGATCTTGAAAGATTGAGGCGACTCTGGATGCAGAGTATAAATTGTAGCCATAGATCGAGCCCTCACCACTGACTCGCTACTGCAAAAGCCATAGTAGCCGATATCGTAACGAGTGTTACGGTATTTTCACGGAAATGGCTACGTCTCTTAACAAAGGTCCCATGACGAACCCCCGTTCTGAACTTGCTCCACAGTTACACCAGCAAGCCTTTTCGCTGGATCACCCAGCCTTGAGCCAGGTGCTTGCCAACACTGAAAACCTGCTGATTATTCAGGATCTAGATGGCGTCTGTATGGGCTTAGTTAAAGATCCCCTCAATCGCCACATTGATCCAGCCTATGTGGAAGCCGTAACCGCCTATGATGGCCACTTCTTTGTTCTAACTAATGGGGAACATATCGGGAAACTTGGCGTAAATAGGATCGTCGCTAACTCTCTAGGGGAAGAAATCGGTAACCGACATCTACCAGGTCTAGCGGCCGGGGGCATCCAGTGGCAGGATCGCTGCGGTCAGTTAACCCATCCTGGTGTGAGCGAGGCTGAGTTGACCTTTCTTAAGTCAATTCCCCAATGCATTGAAACCGCATTACGGGAGTTTTTAGAAACCGTTGACCATGGCCTATCACCCGCAACGGTAACTCACTGCATCAATGCCTCGGTGCTAGACAATGGGGCGTCTCCCACCGTAAATCTCAACACGTTTTATGAAACCCTCAATAATCCTGCCCTCTATCGACAGCTACAGGGTCAGATGCAGTCATTAACTGAGGCCCTATTGGCCGATGCCAGGCAACAGGGTTTAGAGGATGCTTTTTTTGTTCACTATGCGCCCAATCTAGGGCAGGATGACCAGGGCAATGAAGTCATCTGGTGGGCGAATGAAACCACGTCGGGCACGACAGATTTTCAATTTATGCTGCGGGGTGCCATTAAAGAAGCGGGGGTGCTGGCCTTACTCAATCGCTACTACTTTCAGAAAACGGGGCTGCATCCCCTGGGTATTGGTTTCAATGCTCGCCAGGCTCCTAGAACAATGGAAGATATGCTGACCTTAGTCAAACAGGACTTTGATCCGGCCCATATGCCGCTGATGATTGGCGTTGGGGACACGGTAACCAGTCAGGCGGTCGCACAAGAGGATGGATCAGTGATATTCAAACGGGGTGGCAGCGATCGCAACTTCTTACAACTGATCCAAAACATTGGTCAGGCCTTTGATAGAGGCAATCTAGTCGTCTATGTGGACAGCAGCGGCGGCGAACTCAAAAATCGTCGAGCCCTCCAAGTAGAAACCCAGGACGGTATGCCCACAGTGACCCAAGGCCCCAATGATCCACAGGACAATAGCGATCCATTGATCCTCAATATTGTTTTCCCCGGTGGCCACCAGCAATACTGTGCAGCGTTTCAAGCCGGTGCGATCGCACGCCAAGCAACATCGTGACCCAGACTATGCCCTCCATCCCCCAAGTCATCGGCGTCGACCTCGGCGGCACCGCCATTAAACTAGGTCGATTCACCACCACCGGAGAATGCCTCGGATCTCTGACCGTACCCACCCCGCAGCCCCAATATCCAGAACCGGTCTTAGCAGCCGTGGCCATCGCCATCGCCACCCTCGACCCCGAGCACCAAGCCACCAACATCGGCATCGGCACCCCTGGCCCCGCTGACATCAGCGCTCGCATTGCCCGCATCGCCATTAACCTACCCCAATGGCTCGACGTTCCCGTCGCCGACATCCTCGAAACCAAAGTCCAACGCCCCGTGGTGGTGGCCAATGACGCCAACTGTGCGGGCCTCGGAGAAGCCTGGCTCGGCGCCGGTCGCACCTACCAAAACTTGATTTTGCTCACCCTGGGCACCGGCGTCGGAGGCTGCATCATCCTCAATGGCCAACTATTTGTCGGTCATGATGGTTGCGCCGGAGAGCTGGGTCTAGTCACCCTAGACCCCAAGGGCCACGAATGTAGCAGCGGCAATCATGGCTCCCTCGAACAGCATGTATCAGCCCAAGCCATTCGCCGGGAAATGAAGATGGAACCGGGGGACTTGGCGGACTTGGCCAAGGCAGGGGATAGAAATGCGATCGCCTTCTGGCAAGAATACGGCCGACTCCTAGCCATGGGCCTAGTCAGCTCTATCTATGTGTTAAACCCCGAAGCCGTGATCATCGGCGGCGGCATTAGCGCTGCCGCCCCCTACTTTTTACCCACCACCCAAGCCGAAATCAACCAGCGCATTCGTCCCCGCTATCGTCGCACCCTGAAGTTACTAACCGCCACCCTGGGCAACCGCGCTGGCATGGTGGGAGCAGCCAAACTAGCCATAGATCATATTAGTTAATCGCCAAAAAATAAATCACCAAAATCAAACTAAAACGTCATAAAATCCCGTTAAAACAATTTTCCAAATGGATAAAGATAATCAATCAAAGACTTATGTCAATCGTTGTAAATTTGGGTAAACCAACCCTAACAGACCATGGAATTAGTGCTATATTCAACCTATAGAAACAACTGAATAACTGTTAGGAAATTCTGATTTTGCCTAACACTTCAAACCTAAATCCCTTTCAGATTTAGCTATGTGTCTAAACAGGGCGTTTGCTTTTTCAATTAGTTGAAAAAGCAGTCAAATCTCCATCGATATAAGGCAAGTAGCAAATTTGAACCGTAAACCCTTAGCAGAAACTTCTTATTAACGTCTTCAACCAAACTAACAGCAGACTAGCGATTGTTTTTGAGTTTTGCCAAATTAAAAAGGGTCAGTTAGAAATAACTGGCCCTATTTTAATGGCATGTTTTTAATCGTTATGACCTATGGCTCAATCAGGTTTATATCTGATTATATCTATGGTGTACCAGCGGTCTAACATGGGACGACCATGACCGATTGGCTAGCCTTAGTTATTGGCAATACACGATGGCACTGGGCCTGGTTTAGGCGGTCTGACCTACAGCAGGTTTGGCATACCGACCACCTTTCCCACCCCCCGCCAGCGGATATAACCCTACAGTCCATTTGGTCAAAGGCCGTAACACCTCAGATCCCGCCCCAGATTCTAGATTTGCCCCTGGACTCCATAGCTATTTGGGCCGTTTCCGTGGTGCCCACCCAGGCACAATACCTGCAACCCCTATCCCAGGTGCAATGGATTCATCACGTCGGTCTCAAGAACACATACCCCACCATGGGTTTGGATCGGGTGGTGACTCTGTGGGGAGCGGGGCAGCGCTATGGCTGGCCTGTACTCGTCATTGATGGAGGAACAGCCCTGACATTTACCGCCGGCGCAGAGGAAACCTTTGTCGGAGGGGCAATTTTATTGGGGGTGCGATCGCACCTCGCAGCGCTGCACCATGCCACGGCTGCACTCCCCAGCGTCAGTCCACCCACCACCATGCCGCCGCGCTGGGCCAATGACACCCCCGGTGCCATTCAAAGCGGTGTCATCCTTACGGTGCTCGCCAGCATCGACCAATACATCCAAAGCTGGCAACAGCAATATCCTGAATCCACCGTGATCTTTACCGGCGGCGATGGGAACTATCTCCACCGCTTTTATCAGCAAACCCTAAACCAAAACCAGGCCCTGTTAAACAGAGCCTGGTTCGATCCAAATCTCATGTTTTGGGGAATTGCCCACTATCGCAAAGAGGCAACCCGCGCACTGTAAGCAGCCGTGTCATTACCCGCCGTAGCCAAGGGAATCGCTGAGGTTCTATCCATCTCCTGGAGACGCGCAACCCGAGCCGCAGGGTTGGGGTGGGTGCTAAAGATCGCCGGTGGGTTACTACCACTGTCTAGCTTTTGCATCAGGGTCGCCATGCCAGTCTGGTCATAGCCAGCTTCACCCATTGTGATAAACCCATGATCATCAGCCACCAACTCATCCTTACGGCTGTTGGGTAGTGTGAGAGCAACGTCCACCGCAATGGAGACCATTTGGTTGCGACTCAAGCCAAACGCACCAGCCACCCCTTGGGCAATAGCCACATCCCGCATCTGGTCAAGCGCATGTTTCTCGGCAATGTGCCCCACTTCATGGCCCAGAACTCCCGCCACTTCCGATTCATTCGCCGCCGCCGCCAATAGGCCAGTGGTGACATACACATACCCACCCATGGTGGCAAAGGCATTGATACTGTCATCCTCAACCACCTGGAATACGTAGGGAATATCCGGGCGATCGCTATGGGGAATCAGGCGCTGCCCAATCTCATCTATATAGGAGGTCAGACGCGCATCCCGATGCAACCGAAACGACCGACTGAGTAACTGCTGATTCACCTGACTACCCAGGCTAATTTCCTGCGCATCCGACATATTGGTAATTTGAAACACCTGGATGGTGGGCAAAATGATGTCAAATAAGCCAGCTTGAGCAGGCCTAGGGATAACAGCTCCCATAGTCACTGCCATGAGAAAAGCCATGGTGCCATAGGCCAGACGGCGTTGCCAGCGCTTGATCCAACAGGGAATTAAGTTAGACATGGGTCAGCTTATCTTGTGGTGAAACTGTAAAGGAAAGCAGAAAGTACGGTGCCGTGAGGCAGTGCAGAAAGCGAAGAACGGATATTGTCAAGTTTGGACTTGTGGAAAAAACCACCCTCAAGGGAATCTCCATAAATTGACCATAGCGGTGACTTTTCAAGCTTTTCCCAGGGACTGTGACAGTTAGTAGATTGTAAAAACAAGCAGCAGGCAGTCAAGTCATATGGACCCATCGGCCCTTGGGAGGCAATCGCTCTGTGAGTCACGTTTGTCCTAGTCGACAGGGCCGATTTATCGACTGCCCCTCTCTAACCGGACCAGCCCATGATTAAATACTAACGATTGCTCTGCATATTCTGCAGAGTGACGTTGCATGTCTGTTACATTATCGCTTGGGCTGATGGGAGCTTTGAAGAGCACCTAAGCCTGAACCAGACTGCATAGTAGAAAATATTCGGAGTGCCAAGGATTATGGCTATTTTGGATTCGAAGGGACGCTTATTTGGCAAAATCAGCCTGCTAGACATTGGCGCAGGGCTCATCATCCTAATGGTGGCGGTGGCCGTATTTTTCTACCCTGGAACGTCTGGTTCAGTGGCCCAGGTGGGGGCCGTCAACAAGGACATTGAAGTGGATGTGATAGCCCGGGGCTTAACCGTACTTAACCCTGAACAGTTCTTGGCCGATATGAAAGCGGAAGGCTCCACAAATTTGATTATCCGGAACCAGCCTTATGGCCAAGTTACCATCAAGGATGTGAAATCTCTGCCTCGGAGCACTGCAGTTCCTCAACCCGACGGCTCAGTCAAATCATTGCCCGACCCTCGTCCCGAACTAGGGTACACCGCCGATCTGCTAATCACCCTAGCCGGAACTGCTCAGATTACTGAGGATGGGGCTATCTTCGGCAATAGCAAGGTGAAAATTGGTACCCCCATCGAGGTAGAGGGAACACTCTATAACTTCAACGCCAGCACTGTTGCTGTGCGCATTCCTGAATAGGAAGTAGCAGCTTTGTCTGTATTTTAAATTACATTTTTCTCAGGGAAATATCAGCATTCCCTTACAAAACATTCAGTTGTCTATCATTGCCTCTTCAGATGTGTTGTTCACCGTTACAGGTAGAAAGTTTTGAACTTTCTACTTTTTCGGAGGACACACTGATGAAACGCTTTTTATTTACGGGTGTAGCTGTTTTGCTAGCTGCCGCAGCCATCGCTCCTGCAGCCCAAGCGAAAACGCCTAACAATGATTCTCTTGTGGATACCACATTGCAGCAGCGTCGCCTAGAGGCTTTGGATCTACGGACTAAGGGGAATGACTCCCTGGTTAATACTTCACTCCAACAACGCCGCTTAGATGAGTTAGACCTTAGGACTAAGGGTAATGACTCTCTGGTTAATACTTCACTCCAACAACGCCGCTTAGATGAGCTGGACCTCAGGACTAAGAGTAGTGACTCCCTGGCTGATACCTCTATCCAACAGTATCGGCTAGATGCTCTGAATGTCCGGGATAAGTAATAACCGAACGGCATTGCTAAGCTTATTGCGATCGCACCGTTCCAAACGTTTCTAATCGTTTGAAACCATTAATCATGGCTATGGGGGTACCTGATGTACCCCCATTTTTTTGCCCGATTACCCAATTAACCCATCGTCCCCTAGGGCAATCCCCCAGGAATCGTTATGATTAAGTTAAGTGACATTTCTTAAAGGTTTTTTGTCGTACATGACTGTAACCGCCGAATCCCAGGGCTTTAAGCAATTTTTCGAAAAGCGTATTTTACTAGGTCAGCCTCTTACCACCGAGTTAACCGCTATTTTGCTGGTCTACTTCGTGCAAGGCATCCTAGGTCTAGCCCGGTTAGCAGTCAGCTTTTTTCTCAAGGATGACTTAGGCCTCAGCCCCGCCGAAGTAGCAGCCCTGACAGGTATCGCCAGCCTACCCTGGACCATCAAACCGCTCTTTGGCTTCCTCTCAGACGGTCTACCCATCGGCGGCTATCGCAGACGCCCCTATCTGATCCTGTCTGGTCTCATGGGCACCGCCGCTTGGCTAGTCTTAGCCACCCTGGTGCATACGGCTTGGCTGGCCACCGCCATGATCCTATTAAGCTCCCTATCGGTGGCCATCTCAGATGTCATCGTCGACTCCCTCGTGGTAGAGCGAGCTCGCCAGGAATCCCAAGTGGAAGCGGGCACTCTCCAGTCCCTATGTTGGGGAGCCTCAGCCGCCGGCGGCCTGCTCACAGCCTATCTCGGGGGACTGCTGCTAGAACAAACCAGCACCCTGGTGGTTTTTGCCGTCACAGCCACCTTTCCCCTGATCGTATCCGTCGTAGCCTGGCTGATTACAGAGGAACCCGTCGATCAACAATCGAACATCCAAACCGTGTGGAGCCAAGTCAAACAGCTCCAGGCAGCCTTTAGCCAGCGAGCGATTTGGATGCCTGCCCTATTTTTATTTCTATGGCAGTCCACCCCCAGTGCCGATTCCGCTTTTTTCTTTTTCACCACTAACGACTTAGGGTTTGAACCTGAGTTTTTGGGCCGGGTTCGGTTAGTCAGCAGCCTAGCGGCCCTCATCGGCATCGCCATTTTTCAACGCTTTCTCAAAGCCGTTCCCTTTCGCACTATTTTTGCTTGGTCGACGGTGCTCGCAGCCTTGGGGGGCATGACCACGCTCCTATTAGTGACCCATGCCAATCGCACCTTAGGGATTGATGATCAGTGGTTTAGCCTGGGTGACAGCGCCATTCTCACCGTCATGGGCCAGATTGCATTTATGCCTGTTCTGGTGCTGTCGGCCCGACTGTGCCCCGCTGGAGTGGAGGCCACTCTGTTTTCGCTGCTGATGTCCATTTTTAACCTAGCTGGGTTGATCTCCCATGAACTCGGAGCCCTACTAACCCATTGGTTCCACGTCACCGAAACAGATTTTGAAAATCTTTGGCTGCTGGTAACCATCACTAATGTGACCACGTTATTGCCCCTGCCCCTCCTGTTTTTGCTTCCCAGCGCATCAGCCTCATCCGAGGACGAATTGACGGTAGCTGGAGATGCGGCTGGAGAAGAAGATCTAGGGGCAGAAGATGAAGTGGCTCCAGCACCAGCACTGACATCTTAAATAGCTCTGGACCAAGAGATTATGGTCACCACCCTACGGTTACTTACAGAACTCTAAGCCGAGAGATGCTGGGCTGTGCCCACCCTACGGTTACAAAAATTCACAATCCACAATTCAACCCTCACCCCATGCAAACTCTTCCTTCCTCCAGCTCAACTGCCACGTTTGACATGGACGATTGGCGCAGTGGCTATCGTTCCCAACCCAATGAATATGACTACGAGATCGACAATATTGACGGGACAATTCCACCTGCATTAACCGGGACCCTATTCCGTAATGGCCCAGGTCTCCTGGAGGTGGCAGGTCATCCAGTCCATCATCCCTTCGATGGAGATGGCATGATCACCTCCATTGCCATTTCCCAGGGCAAAGCCTACTTCCGCAATCGGTATGTGCGTACCGCAGGCTATGTAAAAGAACAGGCCGCTGGCAAACCGCTCTACCGGGGAGTATTTGGCACCCAAAAGCCTGGTGGCCCCTGGGCCAATGCCTTCGACCTCCGACTCAAAAATATTGCCAATACCAACGTGATTTACTGGGGTGGCAAATTACTGGCCCTGTGGGAGGCAGCCGAACCCCACCGACTCAATCCCAACACATTAGAAACCCTCGGGCTAGATTATCTAGACGGTGTTTTAAGGCCAGGGGAAGCATTCTCAGCCCATCCCCGAATTGATCCCAGCTGTGCTCTCACCAATCATCAACCGTGCCTAGTCAACTTTGGCGTCAAGGCAGGACTCTCCAGTACCATCACCCTCTACGAATTCGACCCCAAAGGCCGCTTAGCCCGCACCCACCGTCACAACATTCCAGGCTTCGCCTTTTTACACGACTTTGCTATCACCCCCAACTACTACATTTTCTTTCAAAATCCAGTCAGTTTTAACCCCGTACCTTACCTAGCAGGCATCAAGGGAGCGGCCGAATGTATCCAGTTCAATGACAAACAGCCCACTCGCGCCATTATTATCCCCAGGGATGGGACCAGCCCGATCCAGACAATCGACCTGCAAGCGTGCTTTGTGTTCCACCATGCCAATGCCTTTGAAACCGACGGCAAGCTGTACTTAGATTCCATTTGCTATCAAGAGTTTCCCGATCTCAAAGGGGCGGAAAACTATCTAGAGGCTGACTTTAATCGCATTCCAGAAGGTCAGCTATGGCGTTTCGAACTTGATCTTGCAACGCAAACTAGTCAGGCCACATGCCTGATTGAGCGCGGCTGCGAGTTTCCTGATTTGAACCCCAACCACGTTGGCCGCCCCTACCGCTATTTGTACATTGGGGTGGCCGATTGTGCCACTGGCAATGCCCCACTCCAGGCGATCCTCAAGCGTGACCTCACCTCCGGTCAGGAAGAGATTTGGAGTTTTGGCCCCCGTGGCTTTGCCGGTGAACCCATTTTTGTCCCTCACCCCCAGGGGACAGCTGAGGACGACGGCTGGATATTAGGGCTGTTTTACAACGCAGAGAGCCGTTGCTCAGAGCTAGCCATTTTAGATGCCCAGCAAATTACTCAGGGTCCCGTGGCCACACTGAGGCTCCCCCACCATATTCCCTATGGATTGCACGGTGATTTTACCCAAGACCTGGTAATGACATGGTAGGAATATTGTTTTTCACCTAGGTCCTTGGTACCGGACTGGCCTCGTTCATAGGGGAGAGTACCGATTTATGAAAGAAGTAGGTTGCAAGCTACACCCAGACGGGCACTATGCGTAGTGAAACCATGTGCTGAATCATACCCGTAACCACCTATGAGTAGCCAAACACCAAAGCAAGATACCTTACAGTATCGTCTACGTCCCAATTCCCAAGGTATACGCCTAGATATATGGGAAGATAAACCGACCTGTTCACCCGACCAGGCATCCTATCGTTTTTTTGTAACCTATCAGCTCAAGTCCACTGATGAGGCCCAGGCAATTTTGGATCGCTACCTGATTACCAATGATGTTTACAGTGTTATACCGTCAAACAAAACCATCACACCGGTCCACCTGAGAACATTGGCGGGTTCAACATCTGTAACTGGATAATACAGCGGATTTCGGGTAAATGAGGGACAGTAAAACCTTAATCGGCAAGACTTTTGGTCAATACCTTGTCCCTCATAAGACTAGAAACCGCTGTATTAATTGACTAAGGCTAGGGACGATGGGATAGCTGTGGCTGCAGCTGCTTTGCTTCTAGAAGGCTAGGGGTCACCGGATAGCTGTTGCAGCTGCTTTTCTTCTAGATAGTAATCCCCCAAGTCTGCATCATTGATGATAATGGCTTCGTACCGTAAGATGCCATCCACATCAACGCTATTACCCACAGCTGGGGCTACGTTCTCAGTCATAATCCACAGCTGACCAGTGCCGTCATCAATCTGATAGAGCCAGCCATTTAAAATAGCTAGCCGCTGAATGACTGAACCGGTCAAAGATACAGACCGTTCGACTTCATGCGGCTGGCGCAAAGCCTCAATTTTTACCGTAGAGCGGGCCAGCGATAGCACGGACAAATGATTGTCTGATGGCGACTGACAGGCTACGCAGAGAGCCAGCATGCCAACACTTAAGCCTAGGACGCATCTATAATTCGAGCCATCCATTACACGAGTACTCCGCCAGAAGTCTTTGAATCAGAAATCTTTGAACAGGCGCTGCAGGCAACGTCAATTCATGGGTTTATGGGGCCATAGGTTTGGCTGGGGAATAGCCTTTGGTAATCTGGGGAGAGCCAATGCCGCTAGTATCACCTAATTGATTAGCGAAATTGGCATCATCGCCCATAAAGTTAGCAAAAACTTCATGACCCAACGGTTAGATGGCAAAGCCCTTGCCCACAAACTTCAAGCTCAATTAGCCACCGATGTCACCAACTATAGTGGGCAGTGGCACCGACCTCCTGGCCTAGCCGTGGTCATGGTTGGGGATGACCCTGCCAGCGCCGCCTATGTCCGAAATAAGGAACGTGCCTGTGGGCAGGTGGGGATTGTTTCCTTTGGCTCCCAGCTGCCTAGCAATACCTCCCAAAAGACTGTGGGCGAGTTGATTGATCAGCTCAATCAAGATGAACGGGTAGATGGCATTTTGATTCAACTGCCCCTGCCAAACCATTTAGACGCAGCCGCATTGCTTAACCGCATTGCCCCGGAAAAGGATGTCGATGGGCTGCATCCTGAAAACATGGGGCGTTTAATGCGGGGCGAGCCTGGCCTACGCAGCTGCACACCGGCAGGCATCATGGCCGTTCTCCAGGAGTATGACATCGACCCAGCGGGTCAACGAGCCATCGTGCTGGGTCGAAGCATTTTGGTGGGTAAGCCCATGGCCCTGATGCTGCTAGAAGCGAATGCCACCGTCACAATTGCCCACTCTCGAACGGCTAACATCCCTGAACTATGTCGTCAGGCTGATATTTTGGTAGCTGCGGTGGGTCGTCCGAAGATGATTAATGCTGACTGGGTCAAACCGGGGGCAACGATTATCGACGTGGGTATAAACCGAATCCAGGATGCTGAATCGGGAAAATCTCGGCTAGTGGGCGATGTAGATTTTGATACGGTAGAACCCATGGCCGGGGCAATTACGCCTGTCCCCGGGGGAATTGGTCCTATGACGGTGACCATGTTGTTGCACAATACAATATTAAGCTACCGTAAGCGATTTAATGGTTAATTAAGAGTTAGCGCTTACCCATGGCTGCATGTCCGTGAAAATGGACGCACTAGGGTTTGCGCGAGGCAAACTGTCTCCCACTGCCTCCAGCGGCGAAGCCTAGATTGTCAATACTCGGATTCCACAGAATTATCAATTTCTTTTCTTGTAATCATGATGACTACCAATGTCGCTACTGATTTTGACCTCAAAACTTACCTCAAAACTAAGTGTGCCGAGGTTGAGGCAGCCCTGGAAAAATCATTGGCGGTAGTCTATCCAGAAACCATCTATGAGTCCATGCGCTACTCATTGATGGCAGGGGGTAAGCGTCTACGACCGATTCTCTGTTTGGCCACCTGTGAACTGGTGGGCGGTACAGCCGAGCAAGCGATGCCGACGGCCTGTGCTCTAGAAATGGTGCACACCATGTCACTCATCCACGATGACCTACCAGCCATGGACAATGACGACTATCGTCGGGGCAAGCTGACCAACCATAAGGTCTATGGTGATGATGTGGCGATTTTGGCGGGAGATGCGCTGTTGGCCTATGCCTTTGAATTTATTGCCGACCGTACTAAAAACGTTCCTCCCCAAGGGGTGTTGGAGGTCATTCGGCGGTTGGGACGGGCGGTCGGAGCTGCGGGGTTAGTGGGCGGACAGATTGTGGATTTGGCATCTGAGGGCAAACCAGATACGTCCATCGACACTCTAAATTTTATCCATCGCCATAAAACGGCTGCCCTCCTGGAGGTATCTGTTGTCTCGGGGGCCGTATTGGCTGCCGCAGACGCTGACACCATCGAGCGGCTCTCTCGCTATGCCCAAAACATTGGTCTAGCTTTTCAGATTGTGGATGATGTTTTGGATATTACGTCTACCCAAGAAGAGCTGGGTAAATCGATTGGCAAAGACGTTCAAGCCCAAAAAGCGACCTATCCCAGCATTTGGGGGCTAGAGGAATCTAAACGACAGGCCGAGGCTTTAGTGCAATCAGCTAAGGACGAGTTGGCACCCTTTGGCCACCTCAAGCAGCCGTTGGTTGCGATCGCAGATTACATCACCGCACGCACTCATTAATATCCCATTCCCATATACCTATGGAAGCCTTCTATGGAAGCCTTTAGCGAGATTTTTCAGAACCACGTTCTAGTCGTGTCTCTGGTGGCCTGTTTGAGTGCCCAACTACTCAAGTTAATCATCGAAGTGATTGCCAACCAGCGTCTTAACTTTCATGTTCTAGTAGAAACGGGCGGCATGCCTAGCTCCCATTCAGCCCTAGTCACCGCCCTAGCCTGCGGCATTGGCCAAACCATCGGCTGGTCTAGTCCAGCCTTTGCCCTAACGGCGGTGTTTGCCGTCATTGTCATGTATGATGCGGCGGGCGTCCGCCAGGCGGCAGGCAAGCACGCCCGTGTACTCAACCAAATTGTGGATGAGTTCTTTAACGAGCATGAATTTCAAGAAGACCGGCTGAAGGAACTCCTAGGCCACACCCCCGTGCAGGTGATTGCAGGAGCTGCCCTAGGGGTATTTATCGGTCTATTGGCGGGACCGACTTATTAGGTTTAGATTCGTTTAGGTGCCTAAGGGGGCTAATTAGGCCCAATTAGCCCCCTTAGGCCCTTACTTCTCCCTTATCCTCAGGCAAACTGACCTTCTGGAGGTATGGACAAGGTTAATCCTCTGTCCCAAACACCCTAGTGAGCCAACCTAGTGAGCCAACCAGGCATTAGCGAATAGACTCCGTCAGCCGAATGACCTGCTGGCCATCGACTAAAAACGTCGTCAGGCCACCGTCGACTAACTGCTGCAATCTGGCCGCTGCCGCCGAGGCATCGGTGGTATGCATCACTAACAAGTAAGGTTGCTGCAAGTAAACGGCTAGCCCCACATTGCCCTGCTGCGCCAGCTCACGACCAATGTCAGGATTTTGCTGATAGTCCACCAGCACAGCCACCCCCTCCCCCAACAACAGTGGCTGGTAGTCCCCTTGGGGCTGGGTTACCGCTACGGCTTCTGCGGGGGCTGGAGAGGGAGTCGTGGCTTCCACCACCACGGTGTCCAACTGCTCAATGTCATTCAAGTACAGCGCCCAGGAGTTGGCTACCTCTAACGAAGTAAAACCACCAGCGCGGACGACGGTATCACCGAGATAGTTACACACTAACGTAGGCTTATCGACGGGTAGTACCGATATGGTGCGATCGCGGGTCGCTTCATCTTCACCCCGCACAAATAATAGGTACTCCCCACTCCCAGGCGGTGGACAGTCAGGGTAACTTTGGGCCATCCCTTGAGTCGCCAAACCACTGCTGAGAAGCACCATCGCCACTCCACTAAGCCAACGATATCCCATGGCCATACCTCCTAGCTGACTAAACCACATCATCACCCAGCACTACAATTCATAGAAAAAAGCACCATTGGCGCTGTAATTGGCATCTAGAGTCGATATGCCCCCTAAGCCGCCGCCAAAGATGACAACGGATCATTCACCGACGTTAACGGCACCTCAAATTCTCCAGTTGCAATATACTCAAGCCTCAACTTGAGCCAGGTAATAAATACCTTATCGGTTGAAACGACTGCGGCCGAAGGTTTTGGACAATTCTCGTTCACAGACGCCAGCTCAGGCGCTGCCAAAAATGCAGGTTGCTTAATCAACCAAAAATCAATCTCTTTTTCCTGTTCATGATAATAGCGCCGTCGCTCCTTAAGCACCTCGTCTAAAGGTTCTTCTTCTAGTAAAAAGCGCTGACTTGCTACAGCGTAATAATATGTCGTCATGAGTCTTATGCAACCGTCAACGTTGGTGAGCCCACGGGAAACCCGTTTTCCCATCTAATAGACAGGATTCTAGCAGGGAATGTTGAACCACCGTTACTTCCGTTATTAAACCTTGTCTCCCCCTCGCAACGCCTAGTCCCCCTTGCAACGGTCACTCACCCACTAAGACAGTTCAAGGCGACAGTTCCATGGGCACAGGATATTTTTTGCATGCCAAGACCTCAATGCCCTTAAAGCACCCACACCACAGTCAGCAACTCCCCTAAAAATCCACTGGAACCTTAGTCACTGACGGGGGTAAATCGTACTCCTCTTGCTCTAGAAGATAGTCATCATCCCCCAGCAACTCATAGTCATCATCGTCACTTTCATCCTGCAATGTTACATCAGCCCCGTTAATCAAAACCCCTAGCAAACGGATATCTTCGTTCAGATCCAATTCTTCAAGGGCCGTATTTAAAACAGCTCTTTCCGTCACACCAGGTCGTGCCACCAAGATCAGGCCATCACTCTGTTCTTCCAATAGAAGAGCATCATCTACACGGCTCAGGGAAGGCGTATCTAAGATCACCATGTCAAAACGCTCACGAGCATCACTCAAGAAACGACGCATTTCGCTAGATTCTAGAATGGCCGTTGCCTGCCGCTGAGGCCCAGGGCTCGGGGATACATACAAATTCTCAATAAATGGCACCATCCGTAGATTGTCACCAACCGTCCCGCCGTAGTAGCGCAGGGGTTCCAACTGCACACCAGCATCATTCACTAACCCCAGATACTGCGCCTTAGACCCAGAACGTAAATCCGCTTCCACCAACAGGGTCCGCCGACCTGCTTGGGCCGCAGCAATGGCCAAGTTATAAGCTGTAATGCTTTTACCTTCATTGCTAATGGTACTGGTCACCAACACCACGCGAGGCCCAATCACACTGTCATCAAAGCCCGTCAGCCGTAGCTTACTCAAACAGCGCTCATAACTGTCATGGTAAGGGGAATCAGCCTGTACCAAAATCGGGGCAGCTTTAGCAGGACGCGTACGAATAACAGGCACTGCCCCCAATATGGGCATATCCTGATCACGCAGTAGTTTTTCCAGATCCTCAGCGGTGCGAATCGTGCCATCCAGCATATCGAGTAAGAAAATCACCCCGCCTCCGGCCACAAGACCGAGGAGACCGCCCGCCAGCAAAATAGTCGCTGGATTGGGTTTTTCAGGCTCATTGATCACAGCTGTCGGTTGACGCACCTCAATTAAACTACTGACCGTCTCAGCTTCTGCCGCCTGTGCGTCCACAATACGAGCTTGAATCTGATCAAATAGCGCCTTTTTAAGACCTACCTGATAAGCCAATCGTTCACGATTTAGCTGCTTATTAGGCAAATTAGTATATTGGTTGCGTAAATCTTGCTCTACCTTACCTAGAACAAAATTCTGACGAACTAGGGCTTCCATCTCGGTTTGCAAAGCCACCAACTGATTAGCCAGAGCAGCTCGGGCCGGATCTAAATTAGCATTCACACTGCCCACATCTGACGCTAAAGCAGCCGTCCCTCCGCCACCTTGAACAACTTCCTGCTGCCGCTGGGCTAGCTGAAGATTAAGGATATCTAAATTACGCTGAGCCTCCACATAAACTGGATGGCCAGGACGATAGTCGGATGAATCTAATGCAATAAGTTGATTTTGAGCTTGGTAAATCTGAGCCCGAAGATTGGCAATGACCGGATCCGCACTTAACGCCGAAGACACGTAAGCCTGGTCAGGATTCATGCCTAAACGTCTCTCTAGACTCTGCTTTTGAGACTCCAGACCGGCAAATGTGATTTGATTTTGACGTCTCTGCTGTAAACTACCTGAAATTTGCCCCAACAAACTGCCATCCTCAGCCGCCTGAATTGCGGGACCTTCTTCACGGTCATACTTTTCTAAAGCATCCTCTGCCTTCATCAGAGCATCTGCAATGGGAGGCAAACGATCATTCAAGGCAGTAAGAATTTTTGCCAAACGCTGTTTATTACGGAAACTACTGTACTCAACCATGCCATCAAACATAGTTTCCAGAACGGTCAGAGCAGTTGCCTCATCTTCATGGATAAAACGCACCACGGCCCGCACACCGGGTTCATCCTTTTTGCCACCGCTAATATTGATCGTCGTATTACTACGGATTTCACTGGCAGTAATGGCAATACCCATATTCTCAGTCAATACTTGAGCTACCCTTTGAAGTACAGCCTCAGATAGCAAAAGATCTGCACTAATGGTGCCGCGCCCAATTTGGTCAATAGTGTCCGCTGTGTTGGTTAGCACAACCAATGGAGTGTTATCTTCCAGAACCCCCTCGGCATAGTACTCAACGGGTGGTGGCGGCTGCAATGCAACGACACCTGAAGCTCCCAAAATCGACAACAAACATGCTAGGCCAGCCCACTTATATCGCTGAACAGCTAACAGATATCGCTTGACAGTAGGAGATACCATGGCTACGCGTTGAATAAAGAGAACTCGGTCACAGAACGTACTTCAGCTACTTGTTCCCATAGGTACCAGTAACACAGTGCAGGGCAAATGAAATCCACACATTAAGAAAATCATAGCTCAATGATCCACGGTCTACCCGTAACCAGGCCCATCGTGGATACGGACAATACTGACTAATCAAAGAAATCACCATTGACAATGCCATCAAAAAAGAGAATGAAGCTGAGGGCATCTTGGAAGGGCTGGGTAATGGTATCAATGGCAAAGGTAATGCGATTGATAAAGTTTCGACCCACTACAATCACGTCATTGTCCCTCAGGGGAGGGTTTTGGGTCGGATCGCCATAAATTGCGTCCTTTGCATTGAGCTTGGTGACGACGGCTTTACCTTGTTCTGGATCAAATCGAATTAAAGCTACGGACCTGAGATTCGCCTGATTTAGGGGAAGTCCAATACCATTACCACCTCTGACAGCATCGCCCACTAGGGCATCGACAAAGGTACTGCCGTTGGGCAGCCGCTGCCCCCCAGCCACACCACTTGGATAATTAATCAATCGGACTAAAATCTCCGGTTGCGCTAGGGTAGACCGAGAAACAAGATTGACATCATAGTCATAGGATTGAGCTGGATCAAGCCGGGAAATAATCACAACATCGCCATTCTCAAGCCGTTCCTCAGGTAGGGGGACACCGTCTCTTACAGGCGTATAAAGATCTACCGTTTTTTCAATCACTTCACCAGTAGCCAATCGTCGCTGGATCCGTATTTCTCGCAAATCAGCTGTGTTGCTAGCTCCACCCGCTGCCAACAGTGCCGCTGTCACCCTCGGAACAGCTAGGGGATAGAGACCTGGACGTTCAATTTCCCCTAGCATTATCACCTCAACACCTCGCTGAGCCGTTAACGCCATGGTTACGTCAGGGACTCTGTAGGCTTGTGGATTATTCGCTCGAAGCAACTGATAATTGGGCAAACTGTTGATGACGTCTTCAGCCTCTCGGTAAGATCTCCCTTCGATTTGAGATATCAAGCCTCGATTCGAAGCATACAGAGAACGTATTTCAGCAAGTACAACATACTGGTTGTACACGGCTCGAATCCGATTCTCCGCCTCACTTAGGGTCAACCCTTCCAAGGGAACAGTCCCCTCAATGGGCACAATGACATTACCTTGCTGATCGAGGGTGGCCTGAAAAGCTAGATCTGGAAAGCGTTGAACGCTGACAAAAATCCCATCCCCAGGACCTAAGCGATACTGATCAAAATTGCTGTCATTTGCATCTGCCGCAGATGATTCATTAATTCGAGGGTCTAAGTCTTCCAGGCTAGGGCGTTGTTCTAGCAACTCAACGGTCGGCACATCTGACTCGTCAGCGTCTTCCCATAAAGATTCATCTTGATCAGCAGTATCATCTGATGTCGCTGATGGCTCAGAAAATTCTAGGGCCTCCGGAGAATCGCCGGGGGGCAGCTCCCCTGGGGCGGGGTCAAGACCACTAGGAGAAGCGACCTGGGCTGGGCTGGGCAATTGCCATAGGTACCAACAGGCTGAACTCAATAGCAGCTGACCAGTCAGCTTGACTACTTTTTGCTTCCAGGAACCCTGGGTTGCTTTGGCATTTTTTATAAGAACCATCGCAATTCAAAAAAATAGAACGTACTTGAAATACCGTGAGCTTGTAAAAATTACATAATTTTTTTTCAATATAGTTACTTTAGCTGATCTTTTACGCCCTTACGAGTTTTGGGTCCTAACTCCGCTCTATGAAATGCCAGAAACCTTGACTGGAAACCAATACAGAGATTGGCATAGGCTCCATCACTATGGCGACTCAGGACTAAAAACAGCCTCCACTAGGGTGGTTTGGACCAACTGACTCAAGCGTTCTAACTGCGGGTACACAGGTGTGATATCTCCGAGGGGAGGCATCGGCACCATGACCGCCACTGCCACCCAAGGTAAGCGCTCACTCCGTCGCCATTGATAGCGTTGGTCTTGCCAAAACCAATGATGGGGAGCTGGATGACCGCCCTGGGGCAAGGCATACCATTGGGAAACGGCAAAGGTCTGACTGGACGTCCAGGCGCGGAAGGTATCGATATGTAATGTCCCTAAGCGCAGACGTCGGTGGTGCGAGGTTTGCCATTTTTGGGCCCCTTGCAAGTCAATCCATTCCACTTCCGGCTGGTCTTTAGCCAGGCCTTGGGGTTTCAAGAAGATTATCATCTGCTCTGGAACAGGGCCATTAGCATGGGTCAATTGCTGCACTGACCACTGATCGCCACCAATGGAAATTTTTTGCTGCAAGTCTTCGGACCAGCCGTCTAGGGATAACCCGGTGTCTTTTAGACTACGAATAGTTTCGAGGTTGGCCACACTTGGGGGTGACTGCCAGGGAAAATGACCGGAGAAGTATTGAGGGATGGCAGCAACCGCCACCATGACGGCTAGTACTATGACCACCAGCCACCTCAGCCACGAGTTAGATTTAGAGTCTGAAGAATCGAATGACACAGCCATGTTCTCAAAACTGATAGGTTAAGTGCTACGGCTCGAATAGTGATCTGAATAAAGTGACCTTAAAAATCTATGGTGGTCGTAGTGGATTGGGGGTCATCTTCACCCACAGTAGTTATGGCAAAACTGGTCGGCACATGGCTTTGGATAGCATTCACTATCAAGACCAGGGAGCCTAACATCACCGCAGAATAGATATCGCCACCCCAGCTTTCGTGCAACCAGTGAAAGGCCTCTGACATACCATTGCCGTGGAAAAAGGTCAAAATGGTATTGCGCAGAATATTGCCTACCACACTGACTAAAATAATGCCTAGGAAAAATATGCCGGTGCGCAATTTTGATCGGTATATGCCTGTCCAGTAGGCTAAGACTAAGCCCATGTATAGGCTAGTAAATAGCATTTTTAAGCCAGCACAGTGGGGGGCAACTTCCACCAGCTGCTGGTTCATAGTCAGATAGATTTGATTTACCTCAACGTCATAGCCCATGCCATGCAAAATGGTACCTGCGGCCGTGGCAATAAATCGTTGCAGGGGCAAGATGTAGGGCTCGATCAGGTAAGGCAACTGGGTCGGTGTAGAAAAGATAATCAACACCAGGGGAAACAGCATTAGTTTGAGACCCCTTGGTCCTTTCAGGCAGAGTAAGGTGCCCGTCAGCATCAGGGGTAGGGATAGATTGATCGCATCCATCACACCACTGGTATAAAACACAAACCCAACGGGCAAACAAGCGATGCCAGCCCAATGGCAACTATCCCCCAACCGATGCCAGGATTGTCGCTTGTCCCATATCAATTTGACCGCCAAGGGGATACCTAAAATGCCATGGCTGAAATATTCGTGCTGAATACTAATGTCCTTGTTAATCCAGCCATCCCAAACCCAGTGATAGAGCAGGGGGCCATAGAGCATGACTAAGCAGCCGAGGACTGCCAGTTCAATTGACCACCGTGGGGATTTTGATTGAGGAAGGCTAATCATGGTGCGTACAGGTTGTAGTACATTTTTAGGTCAATACTGGACAGGCCTGAACCAATCCCATCAGGGTCTTTACGACATACTCTAGGTGGCCCTCCGTCATACCGGGATAAATGGGCAATGAGAGGATTTCCTGACTGAGCTGCTCGGCGATGGGGAAATCGCCAGGCTGATAGCCCAAGTGGTGGAAGGCGGGCTGGAGATGGCAAGGAACTGGGTAGTGAATGCCGGACTGAATCTCTGCCACAGCGAGTTCCTGCTGCAGACGGGTGCGATCGATGGCACAGTCACGGGTGAGGCGAATAACGTAGAGATGATAGACATGGCCGCTACCGCTGTGGTTGGTCATGGGGATGAGACCTTGGGCGGCTAGGGGCTTGAGGGCATCGTCATAGAGTTTGGCTAAGCGGTTGCGATCGCAATTCCAATCCGCCAAACAAGCCAACTTAATATTCAGCACAGCAGCCTGCAAGGTATCGAGACGGCTATTGGTGCCACCGGGATCCGTATGGTAATACTTACGGGTTGACCCATAATTACGCAGGGATCTGACCGTTTGGGCCACCACCTCTTGCTGAGTGACCACCATGCCTCCATCTCCCATGGCCCCCAGGTTTTTGCTGGGATAAAAACTAAAGGCCGACGCCAGGCCAACACTGCCAGCTTTAATCCCATCCCGTTCAGCGCCATGGGCTTGGGCCGCATCTTCAAAAATTGTCACACCATGGGCCTCTGCCAGGGCGTGCAGAGCCTTAGGGGACACCATCTGGCCGTAGAGATGGACCGGAATCACCGCCCGTGTCAGGCGGTTCATCGCCCGCTCTGCGGCGGCGATGTCCATCAACCCTGTGTCCAACTCACAGTCCACAAACACAGGGGTGGCCCCGACCTGCAATACACCAATCAGGGTGGCCACAAAGGTATTGACCGGCAAAATCACTTGGTCTCCGGGGCCAATACCACAGGCCCGCAGGCCCAAGGTGAGCGCATCAGTCCCCGAACCCACCCCCACGCCAAAAGGAACACCACAGGCAGCGGCAAACGCCCGTTCAAATTGCACCACGGAGTTACCCAAAATATAGTCGCCGCCATCGGCAACCGCCGCCATCGCCGCCATCAGCTCTGCCCGTAACGGTGCGTGCTGTAGGGATAGGTCAACAAAGGGAACGGAGCTAGGATTAGCCATAAAGTAAAATTTCTACTGAAATATCACTGCTGCTGTCCACACCTGCGAATCATCCAACGGTGAACCCACGGTGATGGCATCAGGCGTAGTCGTCGTCTATCAAATATTCCCCAGGTGAAGCCGATGAATACGTATGGACATTGAGCGAACAGGCCAATCAGAGGGTGCAAAGGTGCAGGGATTGCCCCTGGGTTAACGTTGGCCAATTGATATCACTAATGTTAGTGTCACTTGCAGATTTAAATATTGGATATCCCCAAACCATAAAGTCTCTATGAACCTTTATCCTCAGCTTCGTCTCTGCTTGAGAATTGACGAGGGTACGGCCGAACTCTATGGTGGGCTGAACCTACCGTCATATCGGGCCCCGTTTCTATTCTTACCTTTATAACTATGGACGTTAAAACAGCCCAACATGTGCTCATAGCCCAGGCAGATTTAACCGTCTCCGATTCATTTTTGGCCAGGCTCAAGCAGCAGCAACCGCCCGTACCCGGACAGGTGACCTCGTTATTGCTAGCCCTAAAGGTGATCACAGAAAACCTTAAAGCTGTAGACCAGATTGACCGTAGCTTGGCCTATGCCTTGCATCAGTTGGCCTATGTCGGGCGTCAGGCCTATGAGCAGGGAAAACAGACCAACGTAGAATGGCCACCGCTGTTGGATGCTGATATTGAACGGATTGCGATCGCAACCGCCCAAATCTTTAAAGGGGAGGCTTAGTAGCCACCCCCTGATAAAAATAGCCAATCAGCTTAGGCAGGTCGGTGGCATAAAACTCCTGGAGTTCAACCTGGGCAAAAACAGCCTGGATCAGATTCGCCATAGGGCGGTCCAGATGGCAGCCATCAGCAATCCGCCGCTGCAAAGGCGTCATCCGCTGCTGCCAGGTGCCCACCCCCCGATCGGGGCTCAAACCATGTTCAATAAAAAAGAATTTTCCCCCTGGCTTCAGCACCCGCCACACCTCCGCCAAGGCCTGTTCAATGTTAGGAATACTACATAGGGTCCAAGTGCAAACGACCGCATCAAACCGTTCGTCAGCCATCGGCAACGCCTCCGCATTCGCCGTTTGTAAATCAACCTTGACGGTGGCGGCCTGCACCCTGGGGGTGGCTAGCTTAGCCATCCCCACATTGGGATCAATCGCCGTTAGGGACCTGACACCGTCACCGTAGTACGGCATATTTAAGCCCGTCCCAAAGCCAATTTCGAGCACCTCGCCACGGACAGGCGCCAGCAGCGACTGACGATAGCGGCTTAATTCCTGCCCTGACATCGATAGATCCAATAATCGCGGAAAAATCAACCGTGAATAAATTCCCATGGGCTAACCCCTACCTCCCCCATCCGAATCGATCCAAACATCAGTGTCTCCTACCAAGGCTAAATAGTAGTATCTTGTTGACTCCACCGCTTATCCACCAACGACGCTATGGACTCACTAAAGGGACGAGATCTGCTCAGCATCGCAGATTTGACCAGGACAGAGTTACTAGAACTCCTGGAACTAGCCACACAGCTCAAAGCTGGTACCAGTCAGCCCCAATGCCCCAACAAGGTACTCGGTTTAGTGTTTTCCAAAGCATCGACCCGCACCCGCGTGAGCTTTTCAGTGGCCATGTATCAGTTGGGAGGCCAGGTTCTAGATCTCAATGCCGGGGTTACCCAAGTGGGGCGGGGAGAACCCACTGCGGATACCGCCCGTGTCCTAGATCGCTATCTAGACGCAGTAGCTATTCGTACCTTTAAGCAAGCTGAAATCGAAGAGTTTGCCCAATATGCCTCCATTCCAGTGATCAACGCCCTGACGGATCTAGAACATCCCTGTCAAATTTTGGCCGACTTGCTCACCCTCAAAGAAGCCTTTGGCACCCTAGACAATTTGACCATGTCCTATCTGGGGGATGGCAACAATGTGGCCCACTCCCTCATGCTAGGCTGTGCCCTAGCCGGGGTGAATATTCGAGTCAGCACCCCCGATGGATACCCCCCCAATCCGGCCATCGTCAAGCAGGCCGTCGAATTGGCGGCGGGGCACAGCACGGTGGAAATCACCACAGACCCCAGAGCAGCCGTCCAAGGTAGCCATGCTCTGTACACCGATGTTTGGGCCAGCATGGGGGATGAAGCTGAAGCAGAATCCAGGATCCCGACATTCCAGCCCTACCAAATTAATCAAGACATCCTCGACTTGGCCGACAATGAAGCCATCGTTCTCCACTGCCTACCCGCCCATCGCGGCGAAGAAATTACCCACGATGTGATGGAAGGCCCCCAATCTCGATTGTGGGACCAGGCAGAAAATCGTCTCCACGCCCAAAAAGCCCTATTAGCCGCTATTCTGAACGCAACTTGAGGGCAGACAGGAGAAATATACTCCCTAAGATTGTCACCCCTAGGGCTCCGGACAAGGGATTGCCGTGAATACCGGTCACCCATTCCGGTACACGACCTGATGGCACGACTAAATCTGCCACATCAACGATGTAATATCCCCACACTAACCCCGCATGGAAACCAATCGGTAATCCTAGGCTAGTAAAGGGTCGAGCTACACCATGGCACCGATTGATATATCGTCCAGATGCCAAAATCATCCCCAGCAATAGCAACCCCAAAAACTGGGGCGAGGTGCTCAGCACCTCTGAAAAAGGCTTAATGAAATGGGCGATCGCAAAAATCATGCCACTCCAAATAATGGCGCTCCACCGAGATATAGAACTGTGCAATTCCGTCAAAAGCCAGCCGCGAAATAGTAGCTCTTCCGCTAGGCCAATGCCAATGCCCACGGCTAGCCCCTCTAGGGCGATGTCCAGCAGCGGCCTAGGGTTCAAGGCAGCCCAACCGAATAGGACTTCTAGACCAAACAGACAGGCCACTAGGCCGACGCCAACCCCAAGGGCCACCAGCGCATCCAGCCAAAATTGCCTGGCAAAAATCAGACCATAGGCCACAAAAGGACGCTGCCACCCATGCACCCAGTGCCCCCAAGCCCAAGCATTGACCATAAAGCAGCTATACAGACCAATCAGCGCGATCGTACTCGCCAAATTCCGTTGACCGAACCAATAGCCTGCACCATAGACCACCAGGGCCAAAGGTGCCCACAGCGCTGCCAGTAAAACAAAAAAAATAAAGATTCGCCAGAGAATACCCCCCGTTGTCACTCGGTGGTAAAGAGTCAACCACCGGATCATTGACGAACAAGACTGGCATCTTTCAGCCAAAGACCCCAAAGACCAAGCCGTAGCGTTTTATTCATCCGGCTCAATGGTGCTAGTGAGGCCCTTAGAGCGCAACATTTCACTGTAAAACTCAGCATGCTCTAACTCACACACAATCACCAAGCCCACTCCAGCATTGTGCGCCTGCATCATAATATCGACGGCCTGGGGCACCGAGAGGCTGGGCACCGTTTTGACCAACGACTCAACGACATACTCCATGGAGTTGAAATCATCGTTATGCAGTAACACCCGATAGCGCGGGGCATGCTGTCGCTTACTGGACGTAACTGTTTTTTCAATTGTCCCGGTAGACACCATGGCCTTAATTACCCATTAAAAAATCCAGCAAAGTTTACTTTAGACGGACACCTACCCCAGAAATAAGGCATCAGCCACAACGTTTTTAATTTTAACCAGAACTTATCTAAAATCCAGTCCTCAAACCCCTAAACGAAGATCGGACAAGGACTTGGATACACACAGCAATTGGCACCCGCTCCAGAACCAACAAATAAGTAACTAGAGCCAGTGCTTCAAAACAGGGTTAATGGTAATTTATTAACTAATTTAACAAAATTTGAACTTTTTCTCCTTGAACCATAAAAGAAGCAGCTCAATCATTGCTAATCCCCTAGGAAATGATGGTTTAAGGCCGTAAACCCACCCACGATTCCTCGTGTGTTTTCAATTTAATTAATTTGAGTGGAAATTTAATTTTTCAAAATGGATAACATAAACCCTGGACAAATTGTTTATCTCGAATGTTTAGATCAGCGCCTTTACGCTGAAGCAATCCAACCAGCTGGCTCCGTGCGTCTTTGGTGTCGGCCCCTGATGCTGGTGTGTCATCTCCCCCACGGCTCGCGACAGCAGCAGATGATGATTGCAGCAGCAGCTACCGATCCTGAAACATGTGGTCTAGATCTTTATGATCTCAAAACTGCTCCCGATCTGGTCTGGCCCCTGGATAAGTTCAAAATGGCCTTTGATACAGACTTTTTCGCCCTGCTATTCCACCTCCGTATTGCCGACGACAGTGGGCCAGAAGAACTGGCAAAGCAGCACTTTCAACATTTTCTGCACAACTGTTGGATCAATAGCAATTCTGAAGATGATGCGCCTAAATCATCAGCCAAGTTAGTTTCAATCCGATAAAAATTACGAATACTTGTTCGACTAGATATTTGGCTATATTTGGCTAAATATTATCAGATCGAGCTGATATCAGCCCTTTATTCGTTAATGAATTTGTTGAGTTAACTCGCTAATTCATTAACGAATGGAGGGAACGAGTTTAATCCGACCCTCATCCATTTCGCTCATAAGCAGCTCAAGGGCTTCATAATCAACCTCCGAGATATAGCCTAAGCGTGACAGTTCAGAATTGATTTGTTCTTCAATATCGGGCGTCAGCTGCTTTGTATAAAGCGCTTTCTCAACCAAGTGGCGAATGGCAAAGGGGTGCATAGCGGCTCCTAAAAGACTTTTAATCGGTGTTTACATGCAATGGACCCTTTCTGATCTGGAATAGAGTCCAGACTCATTGGGGCTATATCAAGTGAAACTTCTGGAGTGGGCAATCTCAGTGATCCGTATCACCAAACAACATTGCTAAACTACATCCCCACAAAGGGTGTAGCAATCGTTACCGTTCAGTCAAAAGACTTGCTGAAAACTTCAAACAATCGGTCCGGACATTAAGATTCCACGAATAGACCTGGGACACGTGGGCAAGCCGAGAGGCATCACGTTAGCTTCGAGGGCATATGAAAAGGTCTTACTTCGACACCCGTTTCACTCTAAGTCAAACAATCTAATCAAAACTGTTAGGAGAAATAGTATGAAGAGCGTTGAAACATCAGTGAAGGTTGTGCGACCTGTAGGCGCTTTAACAGCGGCAACTGCTGACGCATTTAAAGCAGAAATGTTAACAGCCATTACCTCTGACACGGCCAGTGAAGTAACCATCGACATGGCAGCTGTCGATAGTGTGGATAACTCTGGACTCATTGCCTTACTGGCTGGCTATGATACGGCTAAACGGCATTGTAAGCGGCTCAGCCTATGCGATGTTGCCCCTCCTGTGAGAATTGTATTTGAGCTGGCCCAACTAGACCGTGCCGTTGCCATGGTTGATCGCCAACAGTTGAAGGCTGCCTAGTTAGTATCTACAGACATTAGGGTTCCCGGAATGATCAGCAAACTATTGTTTAGCTGAAATGTTTTACCAAAACCCTATCTATTTAATTTAGAAAGCGACTGCACCCTAAAAGCATTGAACTACTTTGTTCAATGCTTTTAGGGTGTATTTTTATGGATGGCTTCATGGGCTGACTCTCTGCCTACCGTCACGACCAAGGCCAGGCTCTGAGAATCAGCTATAGTTTATGTCTGAGTTGCTTTTTCCTTGCCGTGGCTATCGCTGTAGACCAACTGATCACCCCAGATATTGCCCGCCCTGCTCGCTATTTGGGTAATGAGTTAGGGGCTGTCCATAAGCCTTGGGACTCGGCTACGATTCGTTGGGTGCTGACCTACCCAGAAGTTTATGAAGTGGGAGCCTCTAATCTCGGGCATATTATTCTCTACAGCATTCTGAATCAGCAGCCTCGACAGCTTTGCGATCGCGCCTATCTCCCCGGCCCCGACCTAGCTCAAAAACTTACCGAAAGTCATACCCCACTATTCGCCGTGGAAGCGCGCCGTAGCCTAATCGACTTTGATATTTTAGGCTTCAGTCTCAGTTACGAGCTAGGGGCCACCAATATCTTAGAAATGCTCACCCTGGCCAGGATTCCCCTCACCTGGCAGGAGCGCAACCATGATGGCCCCTGGAATGAATCCAGCTGGCCCATAATTTTTGCCGGTGGCCAAACGGCCACCTCCAACCCAGAACCCTACGCTGATTTTTTTGACTTCATCGCCCTAGGCGACGGCGAAGAGCTGTTACCAGAAATTGGGCTGGTACTCGAAGAAGGCAAAAACGCCGGCATGAGCCGCCAAGAAATTCTACTAGACCTAGCTCAAGTTCCTGGCGTTTATGTACCCCAGTTTTATGCCATAGCCGACGATGGATCGGTACAGCCAAACCGAGACGATGTCCCCCCGCGCATTCTCCGCCGGGTCGCCACCCCCATACCCGACTATGCCATCGGGCTGGTGCCCCATGTACAAACCGTCCACGATCGACTCACCATAGAAATTCGTCGAGGCTGCACCCGAGGCTGTCGATTTTGCCAGCCCGGCATGCTCACCCGCCCGGCCCGTGACGTCGCCCCGGAGCAAGTCATTGATACCATTGAGCGCGGCATGCGAGCAACGGGCTACGACGAATTCTCGCTACTATCCCTCAGCTGCTCAGACTACTTAGCCCTGCCAGCGGTGGGCGTTGAAGTCAAAAATCGGCTTAAACATGACAATGTCTCCCTATCGCTGCCAAGCCAGCGGGTGGACCGCTTTGACGAAAACATTGCCCACATCATTGGTGGTACCCGAAAAACCGGCCTCACCTTTGCCCCAGAGGCGGGCACCCAACGCATGCGGGACATCATCAATAAAGGGCTGACCAATGAAGAGCTCCTACGGGGGGTAAAAACAGCCCACGAACAGGGATGGGATAAGGTCAAACTCTACTTTATGATCGGCCTGCCAGGTGAAACTGACGTCGATGTCCTAGGTATTGCGGAAACTATCCAGTGGCTGCGCCGCGAATGTCGCATTGAAGGTCGGCGTTCTCTTAACTTCAATATTACGGTCTCTAACTTTACCCCTAAACCCCATACCCCCTTTCAATGGCACTCCGTCTCCACCAGCGAGTTTGAACGCAAACAAGCCATGCTTAAAGAGGTCTTTCGCTCCATTCGTGGGGTGAAGGTTAACTTCACTGATGTCAGGATTTCTGCTATGGAGGACTTTGTGGGCCGGGGTGATCGGCGACTGGCCGCCGTGGTACGTCGCGCCTGGGAGCTAGGGGCAGGGATGGATGCCTGGTGGGAAAGTCTAGAGCGGGCCTTTAATGCCTGGACCCAGGCCATTGATGACGCCGGGCTGACCTGGAAGTATCGTCAAGTAGCCCAAGGAGAATGGAATCTAGACGAGTCGTTAGCCCATCAACCGTCCAATGAGCAACCGTCCAATGAGCCAGAAGCCCTCGGCCATCGCATAGATCAATGGAAAGCGCTCATGGCTGCCCCCTTGCCTTGGGACCACATCGACACGGGGATTGATAAAACGTGGCTCCAAGAGGATTTACACCGTGCCTTAGAAGCCGCTACCGTCCCTGATTGCTCCTTCGAAGGTTGCTCCCACTGTGGAGTATGTGGCACTGACTTTGGCCACAACATTGTTATCCCACCCCTACCGATTCCCTCCTTTGAGGGCCATGGCAAGCCAAAATCTGAGCGCATACAACGGCTGCGGGTAACCCTTGGGAAACTGGGGGATATGGCTTTAATTGGCCACTTGGATCTGGCCAGGATGCTAGACCGGGCGGTTAGGCGGGCGGCCCTGCCAATTTCATTTACGGGGGGGTTCCATCCGGGACCGCGCATTGCTCCCGCCAATGCCCTGGCCCTCGGAGCCACTAGTACCGGAGAGGTGATTGACTTTGAGTTGACTGAGCAGATGGATGTGGCTGATTTTAGACAGCGGTTAAAGGATCAGCTGTCGGATACCTTACCCATCTACGATGTGCAAACGGTGGACATCAAAGCTCCCTCCGCCACCAAAGCCTTGGATCAGGCCGACTATCTCTTAGCCATAACGTCTGATGAGGATCATGATCTAGAGCTTTGGCAGCTGTGGATTGATCAAATTCTCGCTACGGATGAAATTCCCGACACCCACATCACTAAATCAGGCAAAGTGAAGCAAATTAACTTGCGGGAACGCTTACACAAGCTAGAAATAGTCACTACCTTGCCTAGCACCCTGCCCCCCAGCGTGATCCGTTACCTATCCACCCGAGGCAAGACCGTGGTGCGATATGTGGGCAGCTGCCGTAATGATGGCAACATGCTACGCCCCGAACAGTTAATCCATATGTTAGAACGGCAGCAGGAGCAGGCAGCCCCCTTACACCTCGGCCATGTCCACCGTCAGCGACTGATTTTAAACTAGCTCCTCATCGGTTCAGGGTTAAGCAACGATGAATAAGCAACCATCAATCAACCGCCATCAATCAACCGGGATGAAATTTGCTGGATGGTCATTAGTTCCAGCTCTATCCATAGCCTTAGGGTGGACCCATCCTGGTGTTGCCCAATCATTACTAATAGAACAGGCAACTAGGGTCGGCCAGATCAATGATCAACGGCCCATCACGGATGGACCCGCCATCGCCACCGATGCTACACCTTCCCCAGAACGGTTCACCTTGCCGAGTCTATGGTGGCAGCAACAGCAGCAAGGGGAGGCGATCAACAGCCGGTTAATTGATAGTTGGCGAGCCTATGATGATCCGGCTCACCCTAGACATGTAGATGTGATTGTTAATGGTCAAATCTGGCCCCTGTTAAGCTATTTGGAACAGTATGCGTTTATCACTCAGTTTGGTGAGAGCGCTAAATCCTATGGCTATCAGCTGCGGATCTTTACCGGGGAGCGTTTAGTTGGCCTCCATGTCTGTGACTTTGTAGACGACATCAATGGCAATAGACAGTCAGAGCATGGCCCAGAGGGAACGAGCCCCGAAACATTAGCACCTGAATGTTTGGTAAATCTAGATTACTTCGGTCAGGGGGCTATTCGCGGAGGACGTCAACGTTAAATAGCTCAGATAGCAGGGTTTGACCACGATCTGATAAGGGTAGGAGCACTTCACTGTGTTCTGGCAGGAGCAGGGTTTGTTGGGGTAGCTGCTCTGGCACCTTGGCCCCAGGCAGAAAAAATAATGGCGATAAGCCATAGGTTGAGACGGAGATTTGCGTCGCCATCGGAGCCTGCCAACAAAACTCTATCCACGCTTGGGTGGCTTCGGTGAAGTCTGCATTGGCTGGCGCAACCCAGAGATCGGTGGTTAACACCGTGCCTTCTTGGGGGTGGACCGCCCCCAGTTTGCGGTAGCGAACGAGGGTGGCTAAAATATCACCGCTCCATCCCACCGCTAACCAAACGTCTTCATTGACCAAAGCTTTGAGATGGTCCTCGGAATCAAACACCCGCACTTGGCGATATAGGGCCATCAGCTGTTCTTGGACATCGTCTTGGGCCAAGGCGGCTTCATCATTGACCGAATATCCTAGAGCTTTGAGGACGATGGCAGCCACTAACCGAGGTTGGTTGGGCATGGCGATGCGTCCAGCCAGCTCTGGACGCCATAGATCGGCCCATTTAGTGATTTCCTCAGGGTTAGCTTTGAACATGGACTTCTGATAGGCAATCATCAGTCCCTGAACCCGATAGGGAACGGCCCATAGCTCACCGATCACGCTAGATTGTCCGGCGAGATCGCGCCGGAGCAAACGTTGCCAAGATTCGGGCAGCCTCTCCACAAAGGGCAGCGCCGGTAGGGGTTGAATTAACTTTTGCTGAATGGCGTAGTCTAACCAAGGATCGCTGAGGGTGACGAGGTGAGTATCGACTGTTTGGGCATCGGCTGCTTCGGCATCGTTAGCAGTCATGGGAATCAGCCGACGCCAAAGGGGCTTTTCAGCGGGTAGGGCAGACTGCCACCGTTGCAACTGCTGATAGATATCGACCAAGGTTGAGGCGGCTTCGAACTGGGCTGGAATTTCTCGGTTAAAGGCTTTTAAAACTTGGGACGGTACCGAACGAGCCAGCAGTTTTACCTTTAAGGGAAAAGATGGGCTGGGACGACAACTTGCGATCGCACCCCCCAACAACCCCCATAATACTGTGCGCCGTTTTACCATAGTGCTCCATTCCACCGTCTATCTAAACTAGCGCAATCGGTGAGGACAATCCTATTCCAAAGATTTATCCCAACAGTCATTTAAACGCCGAGGGCTGAGTTTTCGCCCATACGCAATGCCTATCCTTCACAAAAAAAGGGAAGGTCCAATCAACCTCCCCCTTTTTCGGTTATCTATGGCTCGACGGCCTGAGTAAACGTAAGCAGGACATCAAAAACAACTAGTCAAAAACAGCGGGGGCAGAGAAACGAGTCTTACCAGCTCCCCACATAGAACCCATCACCTTAGGCTGCAGCAAAATGTAACCAGAGATGGCAGTTAAATCATCTTCAGTTAAGCTGCGCATTTTAGGGAAAATATCAGTACTTTTAGTACTGGGATGTAGCTCAGAAATCTCAGTCAACCCATCATAGGTTGTTGGGTTATTCAGATAATCAATCAGAGCTTCGACATTATTACGATTGGGGTAAGCTCCTTCCAGCGCCTCGGGTTCTAGGCCAACGTTGGGGTTGGTCTTAGTAATACCCTGTACATGACAGGTAGCGCAGGCATAGTTAAATTGTTTCCGCCCCTGAGAAACCTGCTCTAAGGACAACACTACTGTGTCACCCTGTTCATTCAGGGGAATGGTACGGATTGTTTCATCTAGCTCAGCCGCCATCGCGCTGCTACCTACAAAAAGGTTGCCTACCAGAAATACGGCCGCGACCACCAGCCAAATGCACTTTTTAAACATGATTCTCCTCGAAATGGATCGCCATTAAATACCCAACACAGCGCGATGCATTAAACCCGAAAATCAGGTGATGCTCGCAAATTGCAGCTATCTGAGCATTCAGTTAGCCAATAGTTATTAACTATCATGCCACCGATAGGACCAATTCCCAAAACAGTTACAAGATTGACTAAATCACGGGCTTAATCGGCACCGGCTGACCATTGGCAGCCCTTTCAAAGGATACATGGCTCAGACTGGACGAAAGATCCGGCAGCTGATGCAGGCGAATCAGCTGGGCCAGCATTGCTTTGAGCTGGGTGCGGGGCACAATTTTGTCAACAAAACCATGATTTAGCAAATATTCTGCGGTTTGAAAGTCATCGGGTAGCTTTTCCCGCAGGGTTTGTTCCACTACTCGACGCCCTGCAAAGCCAATGTTGGCCTTGGGTTCTGCCAAAATAATATCGCCTAACATGGCAAAACTCGCGGTTACACCTCCCGTGGTTGGATGGGTCAAAACCGGTATGTAGAGCAAACGATGATCGCGATGCTGTTCTAGAGCAGCGGAAATTTTAGCCATTTGCATCAGACTCAACATGCCTTCCTGCATGCGAGCCCCGCCAGATGCGCAAATAATCACCACGGCCAAACGAGACGCCGTCCCATGTTCAATCAAACGAGTGAGCTTTTCGCCCACCACCGACCCCATACTGCCGCCCATGAAGCGAAAATCCATCACCCCGAGGGCCACACTTTCACCGTTGATCTGACCAATGCCAGTTTGCACGCCATCATTCAGCTTGGTTTTATGTTGCATATCCCGCAGCCGATCACTATAGGCTTTGCGATCGCGAAATCGTAACGGATCCTTAGGGGTAATGGTCTGATCCAGAGGCTGCCAAGTATCTGCGTCGATCAATTGCTCTATCCGCTGATCGCTAAAGACACGATAGTGGTGCCCGCACTCTGGGCAAACCATCTGGTTGGCCTTCAGATCCTTGGTATAGGTTAAAACCCCGCACTCGTCGCACTTTGTCCAGAGACCATCCGCAATTTCTCGCTCCTGATGATCGGGGCTAATGGGGTTTTCTTTTTTACGATTTGCAAACCAATCAAAGAGGGACATAGACCCTGTTCTCGATACGTAGTGTTTCTCAATCCTACCGGCTTGCCCATCCCCCTGGCGCAAATCCCATCGATTTTATCGCCGCCATAAATTACCCATTGCCTCCAAAGAAGAGGTTCAAATAGCCTTGTACCAAGGCATTGCCAAAAAATAAGCTAATTCCTGCCCCGAAGGCTAAAAATGGCCCAAAGGGAATATGCTGTCGACGTTCTAGACAACCGAGGGACATTCCCAGAACACCCACTAAGGCCCCTAGTAAAGACGCTAGCAAAATCGTCAGCAACAACCCCTGCCACCCTAACCAGGCCCCTACCATGGCGGCCAGTTTACCATCCCCCCCGCCCATGGCAGGCTGGCCCATGGCCACCGCCCCTAGTAAACCAATGGCATCGAACAACCACAGACCCAAAATACTGGCAGCCATACTAGCCACCAAGGCTGAAATCACCGTTTGATGAGCCGCTGCAGCTAAGCACCCTTGGGCCAACCAACCGAAACACACACCCGACGTCGTTAGCACATTGGGCAAGGTAAGGGTATCCAGATCAATTAAGGTGAGGGCCACCAGCCAACTCCCCAACCCCCAATAAAAAGGAGTCTCCAGACTCCAACCAAATCGCAAAAATAGGGCGACAAACAATAGCCCACTGAACAATTCCACCAAGGGATATCGAGGGGATATGGCCGCTCGACAATAGCGACAGCGGCCTCGCAACCAGACCCAACCGAAGACGGGTACATTGTCATAGGGCTTTAACCGCGTCAAGCAGCGGGGACAACGGGACGGTGGCGACAGTAATGAAATCCCTGCTGGTAAACGATAAACCACGACATTTAGAAAACTGCCAATGGAGGCCCCTAGCCCAAAGATCAGCCCCCAGGGCAGCCAATTCTCTAACATTCGCCCTAGTGTAGACCAGGCTCAAGCTGGGTTAACGGAATAAAGCTTTCGTGGGGGAGAAGCACGGGCTTAGGGCCAAAAATCAGTTTGCCTCGTCGGGTTGTGCGACCAATGGCCACCCCAATGGGCCGTTCCATGACCTCAGGGTGCACTTCATAATAGGTGCGATAAATGTGGCGAGCGGACCTAAGTAATGCGGGGTCTACCATGGACGATGGGGACCGTAAATTGAGCGGACTACGCTGAATACCGGTTGCCATCACGCTGGGATGTACCGCCGCCTCACTATGGTTAACGTACTCTGGCCGTTGTAAAGATGACACGACTGAATACTCCCTTTTGCTGGATAAATAGGTTGAACTGCATGGGTGACTGCAAAATCACCGTTCTTGTCGTGGACTAGGTTGTGGACTAGGTGGATCTGTGCTGAAGATACCCCATGGCCGCAGCTAATAACTGTAACTTGTTGTCAAAATCTTGAGGATTCTACCTGAGATGTCCTCAGATATCCCCAGATGCAATATCCCCAGATATAACCTTTAGGGTCCATCACCCAGCACTGCTCAGTACAATAATACTAGCTGCCATGGATGGATTATGCCAAGGATGCTCCCCCCGGCTAATGTACCGCAACCAAGCCTAATTTAAAGCTTGCAGCAGGGCTTGGCCCATGGCTTTGCACCCCACCGCCGTCATCCCTTCGGCCATAATGTCCCCGGTGCGGTAGCCCTGGTCTAGGACATGGTTCACAGCAGTTTCAATCATCGCCGCCCCTTGGGGCTGGTTCAACCCATAGCGCAGCATCATGGCGGCGCTGAGCACCTGGGCCAGGGGATTGGCTTTATCCTCGCCAGCAATATCTGGAGCAGACCCATGGACCGGCTCAAATACACCCGGACCAGTGGCCCCTAAACTGGCTGAGGGCAACATGCCAATACTCCCTGTGAGCATCGCCGCTGCATCGGACAAAATATCTCCGAATAGGTTACCCGTGACAATGGTGTCAAATTGTTTGGGCCAGCGCAGCAGCTGCATGGCCGCATTATCCACGTACATATGGCTCAGTTCCACATCACTGTAATCGCTGGCCAGGGCGGTAATGCGATCGCGCCATAGTTGCGAAACCTCCAACACATTGGCTTTATCTACCGAGCACAGACGGCCCTGGCGCTTTTGGGCCGCCTCAAAGGCCACCCGACCAATGCGATCAATTTCAGACCCGGTATAGACCATGGTGTTAAATCCCCGCTGATCGCCATCGGCGTCAAACACTCCCCGGGGTTGACCAAAGTAGATGCCTCCGGTCAGTTCCCTTACCACCATAATGTCCACCCCTTCAACCACATCGCGCTTGAGGGAGGAAGCATCGATCAACTGGGGCAGAATGGTGGCCGGTCGCAGATTGGCAAACAGACCTAGACCAGCCCGCAGCCCCAACAAACCGGTTTCCGGGCGTTGGGCTCGGGGGAGTGAGTCCCACTTGTAGCCGCCGATGGCCGCTAACAGTACTGCATCACTCTGCCGACAGATTTCTAGGGTTTCCTGGGGCAGCGGATTGCCGGTGGCATCAATGGCACAACCACCCATGGGTGCTTCAGTAAATACAAACTGTAGATCTAGCTTGGCACCGACCGCGTTGAGGACATCAACGGCAACCGCTATGATTTCAGGACCAATGCCATCGCCGGGGAGGAGGGTAATACGGAACTGCTGGGTCATGGAGGCTTATTTCAAGAGCTGAGGTGATCGAAACATCATATTGTATGCATGGTGCAGCATTGGAAACGAGGGAGCCATGGGTGACTACATTTATCTTCATGGGTTCGCGTCTGGACCACAGTCTTATAAGGGCCAGTGGTTGCGATCGCACTTCCAGCTCCAGGGGCTTGACCTGCAGCTGATGGATTTAAACCAAGGGGACTTTGCCCACCTCACCCTGACCCGCCAGATCAACCAAGTGATGAGCCAACTCCAGGGGCCCACCACGTTGATCGGCTCTAGCCTAGGCGGCCTGACAGCAGCTTGGGTTGCCCAGCAGTCCACCCACATCCAGCAGTTGATCTTACTCGCCCCGGCGTTTCAGTTTTTGAAGCAGTGGTTGCCGCGTCTCGGCCCAGGACAACTCCAACAGTGGGAAACCAGCGGCTGGTTATCGGTCTACCACTATGGTTGGCAACGCCAAGAGCGCCTACACCACCAATTTCTCACCGACGCTCAAGGCTATGACGACACCCAGCTCAATCGGCCGGTACCCACCCTCATCCTCCATGGTCAGCGCGACGAGGTCATTCCCCTCCAAGCTAGCCAACGCCATGCAGCCCATCGTCCTTGGATCACACTGCAGACCCTAGACACGGATCATGGCATGGCCGATGGCATGGAGGAAATCGGGCCATCAATCACGGATTTTTGTCAGCGGTAAAAATGGCACAATAAAGACCCCCTAACGCCTATTGTTTTGCCCATGCTGCCCTTCCTGCGTGCTGATCTTGCTAATCTCAACGCCTATCAGCCCCATCCACCCATTCCAGAGCCCTACGATCAGCTCGATACCAATGAAAGCCCTATTGACTTACCAGCTGAGATCAAAGCTGCCCTAGCCCAGCATTATCAACAAACCATCGCCGCTAATCGCTATCCAGATGGGGGACATCGGAATCTAAAACAGGCCATCGCTGGCTATGTATCAGAATCAGGGGCTGGCGCGACGGCAGACCATATATCCGTGGGCAACGGTTCCGATGAGCTCATTCGGTCGTTACTAATTGCCACGGCCATTAACAATGGCGCAATTTTGGTGGCGAGCCCTACCTTTTCCATGTACGGCATTTTGGCTCAAACCCTAGGCATTCCGGTCATAGACGTGGGTCGCACGGATGACTTCCGAGTCAATTTAGACATGGCCCAAACGGCCATCCAGGAAAATGCCATCCGGGTTGTCTTTATGGTGCATCCCAACTCCCCCACGGCCAATGCCCTGAGCCAGGCTGAAATTGACTGGCTCCGACAGCTACCTCAGGATGTGCTGGTGGTGATCGATGAAGCCTACTTTGAATTTAGCCAGCAAACCCTAGTGGCCGATAGCCTCAATCGTAGTAACTGGGTGGTACTGAGGACATTTTCTAAAGCGTTTCGCCTCGCGGCCCATCGGGTGGGCTATGCAGTGGCCCAGCCAGAGCTGATTGAAGCCCTGGAAAAAGTTCGGTTGCCCTACAATTTACCCAGCTTTTCCCAGGCAGCGGCCCTCACCGCCCTCAGCTATCGCCCAGCCCTATTGGCTGCGTTGGAAATCACGATGGCAGAACGGCAAACCATGACCCATTGGCTACGATCACAACCCGCTCTGAGCCCATGGCCTAGCGCAGCTAATTTTATCTACTGCCGCCTAAGTCATAAGGGGTTGGCCCAATTTGGACTAGAGCAGGCGGAGGGCTTACATCACATCTTTACCACCCTACGCCAGCAAGGTACTTTGATTCGATTGACGGGGGGTGGCCTCCGCATCAGCCTAGGCACACCGGAGGAAAATCAACGCACCAGAACAAATTTAGAAAATATTCTCGGCTGAGGTGACGGTGAAGGGCCGTTCTAATCTATCGAGCCCCAATTCTAACTATCTAACCCCAAACGGACCCGCCGCACGGTCTGGGGTAAAACACCGACCATGAGAGCAAATGCCTCATTGGGCACGTTGTCAATGGTGCTTTTATCAAAATAAGTTTTGAACTGATCGAGGATCATTTGGGCCCGATCGGCGGAGCGAGGCTGATCGGTAAAGTTTTGGGTGAGGCGAATCCACTGCAAGCGAATTTTGAGGGCCTTTTGATGATCTGCGTGATCATCGGGCTCAATCAAAGACAGATTGCCCAGGGGAATAATTTTGTGGCAGCCCTGATCAAAATCACCACCCACAGCCGCACCGGGCCCGGCAAATTCTGCATAGAACTCGCGAAAAATAATCAGGCCGTTACGACGACGACTGTTAACGACCAGTAAATCGCCACGGTTTATTTTCTTAAGCAAGCTATCCACAGCTAAGGTTTCATTGACAGGCACATTGGAACTAGAACCGGAAGACTGCTTGGTGCGTTCAGCCCACCACTTCACCGTACTATCTTCTAGATGCATAGCATCACCGGGGGATAGCTTTGGTTGCACTGTAAACATGTGGGGACGTTTCCGGCCCAAGGGACGAGCCGGAGATGAATAGAGTGGCAAGGGATTGGATTGAGCATCCATCATGTTAGAGAGTCTACCTAGGGCTAAGGTAATCCAGACTAATTACTCTTACTGTGAACGAACACTATAAATTAGTGCACCAAATCAGCTGAGTTTTATACAGTCTTTGATCGTTACCCGTCCCTCCTCATACACACTACATAAAAAATAATATTTATCAGGAGGATATGGATATTTTCACGGTATAAGGGGTGAGAAACATTGTATCGAAAGTGCAGTAGGACTATCGACACTACTTAGTTACTCCGCTTTTAATATTCTCTAGGAAATTACTAATCCAAGTAATTAAATATTTAGAAAAATAGCTCTTTCACCATCATTTGCCGTCGTCGCCACGGCGACTTGCCACAGACTTGATAGCCAGTTTTTTGGTATAGGGCAATGGCCCACAGATTATCAGTGGCAACATGGAGATACAACTGCCGATATCCCCAGGTTTTCGCGATGGACTCACAGGCAATGAGCATTTGCTGGGCTAACCCCCGGCGGCGGTGGTGATAGTCGACGGCGACATTGGCAATATAGGGTCGGCGAGGCTGTAGCGGCTGCCAAAATTGCGATCGCAATGAGATCTCCAACGTCCCGACAATTTCCGCCCTACTAGCTCCACCCGTCTCACCGAACCGGCCAGGACCACCCGTCGCCCTAGACTCAACAGCAACATTAGGAGTAGCCGCAGCGCCAGCAGCCTGATTGACCACCACCAGACACCCATACTGATGGGGTGAGGTGTTCAGACGGCGCTTAATATCTTCCTGAATACCGAGGCGCATGAGGGGATACAGCCAAGGATTAAAGCGCCGTTCGGGGTAAAAACTCGTCAGCAGCAGCTCACATAATTGGGCTAGATCTGCGGGATGGGCAGACCTGATTCGATAGTCTTTGGGCAACGTATTAGCCCGATCCCAGTTGAATCTGAACATGGTGAGCGGTTAAGCAGCGTGGGAACTCTGGATAGGGGCATTCAACCAGGAAATGTCCAGATCGGAAGCGATGGCATCTGACCTGATTCCGGCCATTAATTGCATCTAATGGCATCTGGGTCCAAGGGCGCACTACATATTTTCTACAATCAATTCTTCATTTCCGAGGTCGGTTAACGACACAACAGGGTGCATGGCTAGCCAAAAGCACAATCAACAAATATCTCCATCCAAACTCAAGATTTTAGTTGTCGACGACGAACCCCACAACTTAGATCTCCTCCAACGCACCTTTTATCGAGAATTTCAAGTATTACGGGCTGACAGTGGCCAGGCCGCCCTGACGAGTTTAGCCCAGCATCCCGATACAGCAGCGATTATTTCGGATCAGCGCATGCCCAGCATGAGCGGCACGGAGCTGCTGGTACAGGTGGCAAACCAATATCCCAACATCATTCGGATGATCTTGACCGGTTATACCGATGTGGCCGACCTGGTGGAAGCCATCAATGCAGGTAAGGTCTTTAAATACATTACTAAACCTTGGGAAGAAAAGGATCTGAGGGACATTGTCCACCAGGCCATAGACACCCACTTACTGCTCAAATCGCGCACCCAAGAACTGGATCAGCTTCTAGAGCAAGAAACCCTGCTCAACGAAATGACCCACACCATCCACAGTGCCGCAACATCTGAGGAGATGCTGGCCTTGATTGTCCGTACGCTGGGGACAGCATTTGAGGTTGATTATTGCGTCCTGCGGCCCCTCTACAATTTATCTAACTCTACCCAGCTCTGTTGGACCTACCAGACGGCCTCGGCTCCCCCCATGGAGGAGAGCACCTTGGCGGCAACAGCCATGGAAACAGACAGTATCCAGGTGATTCAAGCCTCGGATGGCCCTCACCCCGATGTCACCCACCAGGCCGCCTATGAAATCTTAGCGCCCCATTCCAGCCTGCTCATACCGCTCATCAGCAAGCGCGAACCCCTAGCCATCTTGGCCCTGCACCATTGTCAGCACCCCAAACCTTGGAGCCCCAGGGCGATCAAACAGCTCAAAACCTTAACGGATCAAGCGGCCCTGGCCCTGGCCCAAACATGGACCCATGAGCGGGTGCAGGCCTTAGCTCAGCGGGAGGTTTTGATTAACACCATTACCCAAGCCATCCACGGCAGCTTAGAACCCCAGCAGATTTTTTCGGCTATCACCCAAAAACTAGGCCAGGCCCTTGAGACCGACGGCTGTGCGATTTCCCTATGGACCCAGGCAGATGACTATGTCGACTGTGTGGGCCTGTACGACGCTCACCAAGCTCACATGCTGAACCGACCAAAATCCCAGGTCAAAATCCGGGACAATCCGTTGTTGCAAGAACTGTTGACGAGTAAGTCTCCGGTGGTGCTGGATGACATGTCCGCACCTACTGACAAGCCAACGCCACCGACAGGCTCACCGGAAGATCTACCGTTTCAGGTGAAAGCCGCCGCCCTGCTGCTAGTGCCCCTGATTACCGATGGGCAGATTATCGGTAGCATTAGCCTCCGGCAATCCCAGCCTCGACGCTGGCATATGGAAGAAATCAACTTGGCCCAAGCGGTGGCGAACCAGGCAGCCATTGCCGTACAGCAGGCGCGGCTTTACCAGACCACCCGGCAACAGGCGGAACAATTATTAGCCTTAGATAAACAAAAAACCACCTTCTTTCAGAATATTTCCCACGAGTTTCGCACCCCCCTCACCCTGACCATTGGTCCGTTAGAGTCGGCGGTGGAGCAGGGTACGGGACTCCCCCTGGAGCAGTCGGTGATTGCCCTGCGGAATTCACGGCGGTTACTACGCCTCGTCAACCAACTGCTCGATCTGCAGCGTTTGGATGCGGGGCAAATGCAGGCCACCTTCTACCCCTGTGACTTTGCTCTGCTGGTGAGGACTGTGGCGGAATCCTTCCAGGCCTATTGCGATCGCAAACACATTCGCCTCACCACCCAAATTCAGCCCTGTCCATCGGTTTTCTTGGACCTCGAAAAATTTGACAAGGTGCTGTACAACATCCTGTCCAACGCAGTGAAATTCACCCCGGCAGAGGGCTCAATTCAAATCACCCTCAACACCTTTGAAAAAAACTGCTACCTAGAAATCGAAGATACCGGCATTGGCATTCGCAAGGAACAGCTACCCCATATTTTCGAACGCTTTCAACAGGCCGATGGCTCCGCCAGCCGCACCCATGAGGGTACCGGGCTAGGCCTGGCCCTGGTGAAAGAACTGGTGGAACTACATGGCGGAGATGTACGGGTATCGTCCGTCTATGGAGCCGGTACCCTATTCACGGTGGAACTGCCCATCGGAGCGGACCATCTGCCCGCCGACCGGGTGAGCCATACCGTTCGCACCCTAGAGCAACAGAGGGCAGCGGTGGAACTGGCCGATCTGCATCACGAAGTGGCCCCCCATGAAACAGAAGATCGCCCCATAGCCCCCACCTCAGCCATGGCCCCCATCGACGCCCCCATGTGCCCGTTGCCCAACACCCCCATTGATCCCACAGGGGCCAATATCCTCGTCGTTGACGATAATCCAGATTTACGCAGTTATGTCGCCAGTATCCTGCAACGCCAGGGCCATCGAATTAGCACCGCCCACAACGGCGCTGCGGGGTTAGAAGTGGCAAGACAGATCCAACCCCAGCTGATTATTACGGACCTGATGATGCCCCAGGTATCGGGTCTAGAACTGATCCAGCAAGTACGCCTCGAGCCACAGCTCCAGGGCATCCCGATTATTTTGCTCACGGCCAATGTGGATGATGACATCCGCCTAGAAGGCACGGAAAAAGGGGCCGATGCCTATATCTCCAAGCCATTTAAAGATCGAGAACTGTTGGCGGAGGTGCGGAATTTATTGGCCCTCAAGGCCAATGAACGCAAGGTGATGGAACTCAACGAGTATCTGACAAACTCCGTTCTGAAAAGATTTTTACCGGCTGCCCTAGTGAAAAAAGCCGCCCAGGGGACTCTGCAGCTCCAACTCACCCCAGAGCCCCGATTGGTGACCGTTCTATTTAGCGACATTGTGGGGTTTACCCAGCTGTCCAATACGCTGCGATCTCGCCGAGTGGCCCAGCTGCTGAACGAATATTTTGAAGTCATGACCCAGGCCATTTTTGACCAGGGAGGTACCGTGGATAAATTTATGGGGGATGCGGTGCTGGCCCTATTTGGCGCACCGGAGTCCCTCAGTCCCCAGGAGCAAGTGCGCCGTGCGATCGCAGCCGCTCGGCACATGTACAAAGCCCTAGAAAACCTCAACCAGCGGTGGCAGGGAGTCCCCGACGTCCAATTCCGCTGTGGCATTCACCAAGGCACAGCGGTGGTCGGCCTGTTTGGCAGCTCCAAGCGCGCTGACTATACCGCCATTGGCCCCAGCGTCAACATCGCCGCCCGCCTACAGGAAGCCGCCGATGGCAAAAGTATTTTGGTCTCTGCTGCCGTTGCCGACTACCTCAACACCGAGGACATTATTCAATCCAGTGCCCTACAGCTGAAAGGCATTGACGAAAAAGTCCTCACATTTACCGTCAAAACCACCCTGCCTGAAGAACATTCGAGCAACGTTTGAGGTCTTACCCCGTCGGCAAGCCATAGCTGTGCATGATGTGGCGCATGCGCTTTTTTGCCCGAGACACTCGCTGACGCAAGGTGGCCTGGGTGGGAATGTCGATTTCCCCCAGCTCCCCTAAACGCTGGGTGATTTGCTCCCACGAAAGTCGCTCAATGGTTCGCCACACCAGCAGCTGCGCCGTATGGTCATCCTCACGAGATAGGGTCCTCAGGGCTTTATAAAGCAAATCAATTTCGTGGCTCAGATCGATGGCTTCCAGCCCATATTCAGGCTCGGCACTGATGCCATACTCAATGTCTTCATAGCTCTGGGGGGCTTGGTGCTGGGCCTGACGACTTTTTTCACGCACAATATTAAACGCAGTGCGCTTCAGCCAGGCATGAGGGTTGTAGATCATTTCACCCGTGCGTTGTTTTGCCTTGCCTCTGAGGTAAGCCTCAAACAAAATTTCATAGGGCTCAAACTGATGCATCAGTCGAAACTGGTAGAGATGGCGACGGACCGTAGCTAAGGTGGAATAGGCATAGGAATTGCCACCACCTAAAATTTCTGAAAGGGCAAGATCCAAAACATCCAATAAAGGCAAGTCAGGTTGGTCAGCCATACCAATGCGCCATTTGATTCTATTTACAGTGACGTTCAGCTTGAACCTGTGACATTCCGCATGCTGGCTATGATTATTCAAATCTATGTAGATTTGCGTACGCCGTACCGCCATTCGTCACAACCGGGTTAGGCCAAGAGCGCAGTCATCAGAAATTGAGCGTCACAGCGGCGTAGCCCCAGTCACTAACTCCTTAGCGCACACCACCGGAGAGGCTTCATGTTTAGCAGCCCTAGCTATCTAAATATCAGTGATTACGCCCAGCAACATCGGGAGTTGATTCAAGCTTATTGCCAGTTATCAGTACAGCCTAACCTCAGCGATAGGGATACCGCCCGTCTGGATGCGATTTTGGCCACCGCTGAAACCGACCCGCTGATTAGTTTTTTAATTGATGAAGCCGATCACATGTTGGCCCATTTATATAACTTTATTGATGATGCCGATATCACCGAGCAACAGGAAAAATTACAGACCTGTCTCAGTGATGAATGGCTCAACCAAGCATTTCAGGACCTCGCCTACCGTCTGCAATCCTCCCAATGCAAAAGTCTGCAGCAGTACCTCAAGACCCAGGGGTTTTACCAGGGGGCCATTGACGGTGTGCTAGGGCAGGTCACTAAAGTTGCTATGCAGAAATGTTGCGACCAGCAGGGTGAATTGCCACAGCCATTCCCCATAAATACCCCTGATGCAGTGAGCTGCTAAAAATCTCCATAGTCCTATCAGATAAAGGATTTAGACCACTTACTCTCCCCCTAGCAACGGACCCAGTCGATGTATTGACCACTACCGCCGTTGTCACATCTCTACGGATGTCATCACTAGTAAGTAAGTGACGTTGCTGATCTGCCAGATCATTCGATCTACAAAATTCTGACCTGGTGATCTTTGGATCGAGCGGTTCATCCCTAAATCAGCACCGGCAAGCGGTAAGCCGACTAGCAATCCCTTAAAGAGGACTATGGAATCAAAACTTCAACGGTTAATCGAACGTTACCAACAGGGTGAACGTATGTTTCACGGTTTGGACTTAAGTAACTGCGACTTGAGTCACTTGCAGCTACCTGGCATCGACCTCAGCTACAGCGTCTTGAGTCAGGCTTGCTTAGTGGGGATAGATTTGGAATGGGCTATTTTGCGTAATGTCAATCTCACCAGCGCGAACTTAACCCAAGCCCACCTGCACCGGGCCAATTTACGGCGGGCCAATTTGACCAGGGCCATCTTAAAGCAAGCCGACTTACGCGCCGCAGACTTGAGCGGTGCCACTATCATCAATACAATTTTTGCGGGCAGTAATCTTTGGGGAACAGTGGCCCCTAATGGACTGAGCCCGCTCCACGTAGGCTAGGACATCAGCTCTATCAGCCAGCGAAGCCGCCCGCCAGGGCAACTACTCGATCCGCAGCCGACGGGTAATCACCACCAAGCCATCATCCCGAATCAGCAACCCCGAGACCCAGAGATGATCGTCACTGGTGGGGGCATCCCCTAGCTTAAATAAGCCACCGGCGGACAAGAGTTCCAGGTCGATGGGGCGGGGGACAAAGAAATCTTCTGGGGTGGTGCCTTCGTCTATGGCCGCACCTAGCAAATAACGTTCACCCAAGGGCTCTTGCACAATGGCATCAAACCCATAGCTGTCACCGGGCACTACCCGCTCCGGCAGAATCACAACGACTTCTGGGGCCGAAGTATCCGAATTCAGCTGATTGCGCTCAGATAAAATTTCTTGAAACGTGATTTTGTCATTGGTGAACTGCTGACGGGAGCGAATCACTGACTCTAGGGTGAGACGCCGGGGAGTGGTTTGAACCCCATCAATGTAGGTCACCGTCTCCGCTACGTAGCCGCCGTCTACCTCTTCCCACGATTGCAGCTCTACTCGGTAGTTAAGGGTGTCGTAACGCTCCCATAGCTGGGGTAGGGTGGCTTCAAGGGTGGCATAGTTAAAGCCGTCTTCATTGGTGAAGTCCTCGGCATAAAACGCCATTACGGCTTCAATGTCTTGGGCGTTGGAGGCTGATTCGATCTGCTCTAGGGCATTGACTAGGGCCGTGGGTGCCGTTTCTGGAGACGCCGCTTGAACCGGCAGCGTAACTATACTCATCCCTAGCAGACCCAACGACAGTAGAGACCAGCGGCAAGGATGAATCATAGGTAAAGTCCTCGGTAATAATATTCCGTAACGATAGGTAATACGACGAGCAATTAGGGATGGAAAACTATCTGGGGGGGCAATGGTCTGATCAATCAATACAATGGCTCAGAACAATGTCTCAGAAAGTGCTGCCCCATAGGAACCAATTCAGCAGATAATAACCAATGGCTAAGTTACCCTCATACATAACATTAGGCACAATTCTCACTCTACAAACCAGCTCGCTAATCTAAATTTACGGCAGCGATGGTTCCTAGATGGTCTGGGCCTTTCACATTATGGACGACAGACAAGAAAATGGTGAAGTCAATAGGATCTTGATTGCCGCCAGTGGTACCGGTGGACATCTTTTTCCTGCGATCGCAACCGCCGAAAAACTAGACAGCACCATCGAATGGCTAGGGGTACCCGATCGGCTAGAGACCGAGCTGGTACCCAAACACTACCCCCTCCATACAGTCCGCATGGGAGGCGTTCAGGGGAAACTGGGCCTGGGCAGCTTAAAAGTTCTGGCTCAATTTGTGCAAGCCACCCTAGCCACCCGTCGCCTGCTGAAACAGGGCCAGTTTCAGGGGGTTTTTACCACCGGGGGCTACATTGCCGCGCCGGCCATTATTGCCGCCCGTAGCTTGGGGCTACCCACGGTGCTGCACGAATCCAACGCCATGCCCGGCAAGGTCACCCGCTGGCTGAGCCGCTGGTGTTCCGTGGTGGCCATTGGCTTTAAAGAAACCCGGCAGTATCTGCCCCAGCAAACAAAAACCGTGTGGTTGGGAACGCCAGTGAGATCGCAGTTCCTGGCCGACAGCAACGCCAGCCTAACGGACCTAGCCATCCCTGACGAGGCTCCCTTGATTGTGGTGGTGGGGGGCAGTCAGGGGGCTGTGTCCGTCAATCAGTTAGTGCGGGCCGCTGCCCCCGCGTGGTTTAACGCCGGAGCCTGGGTGGTCCATCAAACCGGGACCTATGATCCAGACACCGAAAGTCTGAACCATCCCCAATACATTCACCGACCTTTCTTTAATAATGTGGCCGCCCTGTTTAAACGGGCCACCCTGGTAATTAGCCGGGCCGGGGCTGGCACCCTCACGGAGTTAGCCATGACCCACACCCCATCGATTTTGATTCCCTACCCGTTTGCCGCAGACGACCATCAGTCCTACAACGCTAAGGCCTTTAGTCAGGTGGGGGCCAGCAAGGTTTACCCACAGGCAGAATTAACCGGCGACACCCTAGAGCAACGGGTTTTAACCCTCTTGGCCACACCGCAAGAGCTAGATGCCATGCGCATTGCGGCAGGCGCCCTAGCCGTCAATGACAGTGCGGAACAGCTGGCAGAGCTATTACAAAAAATGATGGGGTGACGGGCTGCTGCCGCGCCAGCCACTAAACACCAGCCAATATGGTCAACTGCCCCACCATGCCCGCCTCTGCATGACCAGGAATGGAACAATGTAGCTCATAAGTCCCCGGCTTCTGGGGAATAAATACCCAATCGGCGGCGGCACCGGGCTTGAGTTCCAGCTCATGGATAGCGCCCTTAACTTCCACCTGACCCGCCTCCAACTTTTGAGTCCAAATTACATCGGTGAAGTCTTTGGCTGTGAAGTAATGTTTGACGGGGCTGGGGTTATTCAACACAAGTTTGTAGCGTTTCCCGGCCTCAAAAGTTAGGGTCTTGGGTTCAAACACCAAACCACCGGCCTGATTACCTAAATGGATCTGTAGGGTATCTAGAGGCTGTTGACTGGGGGCGACAGCGGCCAAGGCCGCATCGGTGCTGCCCCAACCAGCGGCACACCCTAAAACCAGAAGACTGAGGGCCAAACCGACTAACCGCCTGACGACCAGCCGAACTGCCAGACGATTAATCCGGCCCATTGTTTGTCCCCAAGTTTTAAAAACTTTTACATCAGCGTCAAGGTTCACCATAGGACCACAGACTCCACCGTCTCGATCAACACCGTCATCTTAACTTTCTTGTGGCCTAGGTCAGTCAGCCTTTAACGTGCTAGGGTAGGGACACAAATTCAATAGCTGGGTAGCATGCTGTTAGTTGGAGCGCAAGGCGCATGCTACCTGGTTGGTTACCCATGCTTAACGTGAAAGGTAACCAATGGCTAGTAATAATTCCAGTTATAATGAGATTTTTGTTGCCTATCAGGATTATTGCGATCGCAACAGTCTGACAGTAGAAAAGCCCACCGAAGAGCACTCCACCATGATCCACGGTGTAATGTACCTACGGGAAACCCCTGTAAGCTATGTAGCCCGATACGATACCCGTCGGCAGAAGTTTCTCGCCTAACAGCCTAGTGACTCTGTAAAGTAGTCACTCTGTAAAATTCATCATCTCCCAAAGCCTCTATCGCCATCGTTAGGGGCTTTAACATGAGAGACTTTTTAGAGACTTGGCGTAACTACTCAGGCTTAAAAAATTAGAGAGTTTTCCCAGGTTACAGAGATTATCAGCTAGCGTAATCCAAATATAGGAATTGGTAACCTCCTTGAGCAAGCCCAAGGGTCGCATCAAACTCAGTGACGACGAGATCCGTGCCGTATACAGGCAGGGAGAAGA